>JAGHYP010000187.1 GCA_017743585.1 Chloroflexota bacterium | reverse complement strand
AGCGGCGCGCCGTAAGTGTGCCACGCCGCTCGCGGGCTATAATCCGCCCGAAAGGAGGCTCTCTGCGCCATGCTCCATCACTTGCACACGGTTTATCGCCCGACTTCGCCGCAAGAAGCGCAGGCGCGCCTGCAAGAGCGCGGCGCTTATCCGCTCTATGGCGGCGGCGCTTACTTGCTGCGCTTGCCGCTCAGCGTCCGCCGGCAGGTAGAGGCGGTTGTAGACCTCTCAGCTCTAACGCCGAGCCATTGGCAGCTGAGCGCACAACGGCTTGAAGTGGGCAGCGCAGTCACTGCCGCGCAAGGGCGCAGCATCAGCGCCGATGTGGCGGCGGTCATCAACGCCGAGCTGCCGCGCACGCTGCAAAACACGCTCACGCTCGGGGACCTGCTGATGGAATGCTCGCCCGACTCGCTGATCATCGCCATGCTATACGGCATCGGCGCGCGCGTGATCACGGCAGCGCACGACGAGGATACCGCGATTGATATGCCGTATTGGTGCGCCCTCAGCCTTGAAGAGCGCCGTCGCTTGGCAATCCTAGGCGCGATCGTCTCAGATTACGACCCCAATTGGCGTTTTGCGCCGTATAAAATCTCGCGCACGCCTTCGGACGCGCCGATTGTTGGCGCGGTCGGCTTCGCCTTTCACGGCGAGCCTGATCCGGGCGCTTACGCGATCGTCGTCGGCGTGTTGGAGCGGCCTGTACGCTACTATGAAGGCATCGCCAGCACGCGGAGTGACTACAAAGGCAGCGCAGCGTATCGCACGGCAATGGCGCGCATTGCGTACGAAGAGTCGGTTCGGCGTGCGCGCCAGCTGGCACATAACAGCTGATGTTGCGCGTCGGCATCGAGGCAAGCGGACTGCTCTCAGGCAAGGCGCTCACGGGCGTCAAGCGCTACCTGCTCTGCCTGCTCGAAGCGCTCGCCGAGCAAGCTGCGGCTGAACAGGTTCAGCTGCTCTTGTATTTCATTCAACCGCCGCGCCGCGCTGAGCCAGCGCTGGTCAAGCTACAGCCGAGCCGCTGGCTGTGCTGGCGCGTTGCACCTTTCCAGCGCGCGTGGTGGCGAATCGGCATGGGCATGGCGATGCTGCTGGATCGGCTGCACGTCTTTCACTTCCCTGCGCCGCATATGGCGCGTTTTTGTCCCGTGCCTGCTGTAGTGACAGTCCATGATTTAGCGGCGCTCAGCCTGCCGCCTGAGCAGTCGCTTAAAGAGCGGCGCTACCTTGACGATGCACTCGATGCAGCGCGCCGCGCCGCGCACCTGATCGCAGTCTCGCACAGCGCCGCTGATGAGGTGCGCCGTCATCTTGGGTTAGAAGCGACCGTGATCCATGAAGGCGTGGACGCACGGCGCTTCCAGCCCGCTGCTGAAGCAGAGATTGACGCTGTGCGCGCTCAGCTCGGCACAGACCGCTATGTGCTGTGCGTTGGCACGCTGCAGCAGCGCAAAAATCAGCTCGGTTTGTTGCGCGCCTTTGCACAGATTCAGGGGCGCGTGCCGCACACCTTGATCCTAGCAGGCGGCGAAGGCAGCGGCGCTGAGGCGGTCAAAACCTATTTGGCTGAGCATCCCTATGTGCGCGCTAAGTGGATCGGTTACGTGCCGGAGAGTCAGTTGACGGCGCTCTACAGCGGCGCGGATGCCCTTGCCTTGCCGTCCTTCTGGGAAGGTTTCGGTCTACCTGTGCTGGAAGCGATGGCGTGTGGCACCCCTGTGCTGACCTCGAATTGTTCTGGCTTGGCGGAAATCGCCGAAGGCGCGGCGCTGCTGACCGATCCGCACGATGAGACAGCGATTGCCAATGCGCTGCTGCGCTTGCTGACCGATTCGGAGCTGCGCGAGCGCTTGCGCGCGGCAGGCAAGGCGCGCGCTGCACAATTCACGTGGTCAAAGGCAGCCCAGCAGACTTTGGCAGTATATCGGCGCGTGGCGCGCCTCGCCTAGTAAAACAGCCCCCACTCTTGCGCTGTGCCGTCTTCCATCATGGAAGGATCCCACAGCTCAGGGCTGAACTCGATCGTGGTCGGCACGCCCGTCACATCTTGTACGGTCATGCGAACCTGCTCCAAGAGCTGTGGGCCGTAAGGACAGAAAGGCGTGGTCAGCAACATCTTGACGTGCGAGCGATCTGGCTCAAGGATCAGCTCGCGGATCAAGCCTAGCGCGACCACGTCCATGCCGATCTCAGGGTCTACCACTTGGCGCAACGCCTCACGGACGGCTTCTTCGCTCAACGGCGGGCGGTTGCTCATCTCAGACATGCTGAAGTGCCTCTTTATCAGGTATTGGCTACGCTAACGCCGATCAAGCAGCCACAGCCAGTCTGGAGCGGCAGTGCTCCACTGAGCTGATCACATTTTGCAGCACCTGCGCGTCGTCCGCTTCAAAAGTGTAGAAAACTTCGAGGAAGGTTGGCACGTTGGTCAAATTTGCCGCCCGAACTTGCGCAGCGAAGCCTGCCACATCGTACTCGGCGCGCGGATCGGGGAAGCCCCAGTGCGAATCGCTCTGGAAATCAGTGTTTTGCAAGTGCAGCACGCCGATATGCTTGCCGATAGCCTCAAACCATGCGCTGAGCGAAGCGCCTTTGCCATAGAGCGGCTCATAAAGCGCGTGACCGATATCTAGGACGTACTCGATCGGCACGGCGGCGCGCTCGCGCATATCCGCTTGCAAGGCGACCGCTTGCTCAATTGTGTGCGGGAACTCGCGGCGCAGCGGCGTCGGCTCAACCAACACAGCGCGCAAGCCGTGCGCGCGCGCCGTCTCAGTGATCTCGGTCAGCGCGTCCAGCAGCTCTTGGTAGCGGCGCGCTGCGATGCTCGGATTGGCGGCGTCAGGCACGCTCATCGCGCCCAGCGGCCCGCCGACCGCCTCGACTTCTAGCTCGGCTGCCAGCGCAACGGCGTTTTTCCACCATTCCATCGCCGCTTGCCGCCCTGCCCGATCGGGATGCAGCAAACCATTGTACGTGTAGCACGCCAAGCCGACCTGCGCGCTGTGTATCCGCAATCCGAAGTCCCTGACGGCTTGCCGCACCTGCGCTGCCAGCGCCAGCCGCGCGTTGAGCGGCATGAACGGATCGATCAGGTCGAAAGAGAACTGGACAAGCTCTAAGTTCAGCTGCTCGCGCACGAAACGCGCCCATTCCGAAGCCGCAGGCAGCCGCTTGACGGCAAAGCCGAGGTTAATGCCAAAAGGAATGCTCATAAAGACTTCCTTTATTTGATAGCGCCCATTGTCAGGCCGCGCGCCAAGTGCCGCGAGACAATCGCCGCGAAGATGACCACTGGCAGCACGATCAGCGTGCCGGTCGCCATCATCTCGCCCCACTTTACGCCAAAGCCCGTCATGAAGTTGGCTGCCTGCACTGGCGCCGTCTGTCCCGTGCTGCGATTGAGGATCAGCGCGAAGAGCAGCTCGTTCCAGCTGAAGATGAAAGAGAGAATGGCCGAGACCACCACGCCTGGAATCGCCAGCGGCAAATTGATGCGCCAAAACGCCTGGAACAGGTTGCAGCCGTCCACTTTCGCCTGCTCATCCAGATCGCGCGGAATGGCGCGGAACTGATCAAGGCACAACCAGACTACGAGCGGCACGTTGAAGGTTAGGTAGATCAGGATCAAGGCTTGCGGCGTGTTCAACATGCGCAAATCGCGCGCGATCAAGAAAAACGGCAAAGCGACCACAATCGGCGAGACGAAGCGGTTGGAGATGAACCAGAACCACAGGTCGCGCTTGCCGCGAAACTCAAAGCGCGCCAAGACGTAGGCCGCCGGCGTGCCGAGCAGTAGCGCCAGTACCGTGGTCGAAGTTGCTACGATCAAGCTATTCTGCAGGCCCGTTGGCACGATCGCCGATGGACTGAACAGCACGAAGTTGTAGTGTTCCAGAGTCGGCGTGAAGATGAATTTCGGCGGAATGGCGAACGTGTCGTTCTGCTCTTTGAGCGAAGTCGAGACCATCCAATAGAATGGGCCGAAGATGAACACTAAGAGCAGAATCAGCAGCGCCAGTTGCAGCCACGCAGTTATAGAAATGCGCTGCCGATGCACAGCTACCTTCGTCGCCTGTTTAGAGGGCAAGTTCCCTGCGTACGTCATGCGGTTCGCACCTCACTCAGACTCAGGCGCGCGATAGAAGAAGCGGATATAAGCGCGCGCCAAGACGATGCACAGGATCAGCAGCAAGACCGCTTGCGCCGATGCCACGCCCATATCGAAGATTCGGAAGCCCATGCGCTGAATGTACAGGCTGATCAACTCAGTCGAGACGCCAGGTCCGCCGCGCGTGAGCGTGAACGGCATATCGAATAGCTTCAGCACATCCGCTGTGCGAATGATCATGAACGCCGTGATGCCCGGCATCAGATATGGCAGCTTCACATAGCGGAAGATCATCCAAGCGTTCTTAGTATCCAGCCGCGCCGCCTCGATCATATCGTGCGGCACTAGCGCGAGGCTCGAGAGCATGATCAGCGCCGCGAACGGCGTCCATTGCCAGATATCCGTGATGATGATCGCCACCATCGCCATGGTCGGATCGCCTAGCCAGCTGATCTTCTCAATGCCGATCAAGCCGAGTAGGTAGTTCACTAGGCCGAAGTCGCGGTTGAAGATCAGCACGCCCAGCAAACCGACCACTGCCGGCGTCATCGCGATTGGAATGACCAGCGCTGTCTTGACCGTCCAGTTCACAATGCGCCAGCGGCTGCTATCGATCAACACAGCGATAGCGATGCCGAGCACGATCTGCACAATCAGCACGATCACCAGCATGGTCAGCGTGCGCCCAAGCGACGACCAGAACAGTTCATCGCTCAGCACTGTCGCATAGTTCTCGAAGCCGACGAACATACCGTTGTTCTGCGGGCGGTTCAGCAAGAAGCGCTGAAAGCTCAGACTGACTACGAACAGCAGCGGATACAGCCCGACCAGCAGCAGGGCGATGACTGACGGCATGATCATGGCAAGGGCCGGCCAATTGATGCGCGGAAAGCGCCTATGCCGTGCTATGCTGTGAGTCTCTGCCAAATTGGCGACGTCTGCCACGTTCGCCATAGCCGCTCCTACCTCACTCTCACTCTAAATTGGTGTGCCGTGCGCGCATCTGCTCGGGAGTTTGACCTGTCAGCTCGCGTAGCATGATCGAGATCAGATCGAAGAAGAGCAGCTGGACCGCCTCGTATAAACTGCCCATCGGCAGCAGACTGGTGTTGCTCCCTATGTCGTTCGCCATTGTCTGCGCCGGCAGGTGAATGACCACGTCGGCTTGGGCAGGTGCGCGTCCGCCCGGCTGCGCTGTGATGCACATTGTGCGCGCGCCATCGCGCTTGGCAACGCCCATCAGCGCCAAGACGGTCGAGAACTCGCCCGGCCCTGCGCTCACGATCAGCAGATCGCCTTCGCCAAGATGTGGCGTGGTCATATCGCCGACCACGTGCGCGTCAAAGCCGAGATGCATTAGGCGCATGCACAGCGCTTTCATCATCAGCCCTTCGCGCCCTACCCCGTAGGTTGCGATGCG
>JAGHYP010000186.1 GCA_017743585.1 Chloroflexota bacterium | reverse complement strand
GGCTGTAAGCGCCGCGCGTGTTGCCGCTCTCGCCGCCGAAGCGCGTCGCCACCAGCAGATAGCTTGCGGTCGCCGGCACGCGCCAATCGACAATCGCGGCGTCAAGCGTGCCGCGCCGATCGGGCGCTTCATCGTTGGTCAGCAAAACGTTGCCTTCCGAGTCGGCGAGGATCAGTGCCGAATCTAGGTCGCCGCTGATGCGCGTCATGCGGATTGTGATCAGGTCGCCGCGCAGCGCGGCAAAAGTGTAGGTGTGCTGCGGCTGAGCGTCGTTCAGCTCGCGCACGACGCTCTCATCGTAGCGCAGCGGAAAGGCCTCGGCTTCCAGCTCAGGATCAGCCGCCACGCCGACTCGGGTCAAGGTCAAGCTGTAGCGCCCAGCCGTTGTGCCTTGCGCTTGCCCGAAGCGCGTCGCCACGAGGAAGTAGGTCTCAGTGCGCGGCAGGGTGACGGCGCTCAGCGCGGCGTTCAGGCCGCCGGCGCCGTCGTCGTCGCGCGCGATGAGCGCGTTCGCGCTATCCAGCAGCAGCAAGACAGGGTCGAGGTTGCCATCCAAGCGGCGCATGACGGCATCTATGATCTCACCTTGCTGACCTTGAAAGGCGTAGATTGCGCGAAAAGACTCGTTCGTCAGCCGCCCTTCCACGGTCTGCCCATAGGCGAGCACGTCGCCTTGCGCGGCGCTCGGCTGAGGCAGCGCAAGGCAGGCGAGCAAAGCCATCAGGCAAAGCGTCCATCGCGTGCGTGCGACGCGCCGAACGCTCATCATGCCGCTCTAGATAGGGATTAGATAGAGACTAGAAGAAAGTTGAGATCTCAAGATAGACCTCGCGGATGTTTTCCACTTTGCCCTCGTAGAACGCGCCGCGCCCGCGCTCGGCGATGATGCGCAGCGGACGCAAGCCTGCTTCGTTCAGATCATAGCCGATGGTGAAGATTGAGATATCCACTTCGCTCTCTGCCGTCATGCCGAAGCGATCCATCAGCGCGGTGGCGTCTAGGAAGCGCTTGCTTTGGTTGTCTTCGCCGTCGGTCATCACCACAAGGGCGTTGATTGCGTCGCGGCTGAGGCGCTCCTGTTGGCGCTCAATGGCGAAGGCGATTGAGTCGTAGAGCGCAGTGCCGCCGCCTGGGATCAAGCTCAGAATCTCGCGCTTCATGCGCTCGCGATTCGGCCCGACGGGCAGATCGTCGAAGACGACGGTCTGCTTGTCGTTGAAAGCGATCAGCGTCAGCCGATCCGAATCGCTGAGTTGGTCTACGAAGGCGGCAGCGCCATTACGCGCGTTTTCCATGCGATTGCGCTCGCGCATGCTGCCTGAGATATCGAAGACCATGGTGAGATTGACAGGGCGCTTTTGCTGCTCCCAAAGCTCGCGGATGGCGCGGATGGTGGCAGCGCTAGGCACAGCGAGCGTGGTCTGCGGTTGGCGCGGATCGACGCCGTTCTCAGGCGTGAAGGGCGCGGTGAGCGGAATGCTGGGATCGGCAGGGCGGAAGCCGAACTCAAGCGCGCGGCGCTGTTGCGCTTCTTCCAGCAAGAATTTGCGATACAGCTCGGCAGCTTCGCGCAGCTCAGCGGTCATGTAAGGCATGTCAGGGATGCAAGCAGGATGATCGGTGAGGAGCGCGCCTTCCTTAGGATAGATCGCCACGAGCGGGAACTCAAGACGGCTGCGCTTGATCGGATCGCTGTTGTTCTCGATCACGATGTTCTCGTAGAGGACTGCCGCGCTCAAATAAGGCGTGCCGCGCAGGGCCATCGCCTCGCCGAAGAAGCCTGTGCTGCGTCCATAGTGCGCAATGGAGCTTTCGATCTCGCGCATGAACTGCTGCACATCAGGCTTGGCGATATCTTCAGGCGTCATGCCGCGCTGTTTGCCTGTGGCGGCGTAGGCAATTGCCACGATGGATTGCAAACCGCTGTTAGAAAAATCAGGGTGCGTGTGACCAAAGCGGAAACGTCCCCATTGCGGCTTGCCGTAGTCTGCCCAGCCGTTAGGACTGGTCGCCAATTTGAGCAGATCTGCCCAGCCGATAGCTTTTTCAGGATAGCCGAGCGCCTCTGCCATCGGTCGCCACATCGCGATCACGGTCGGACTGATGACGAGATCGCGGCACTCGCTCTCTTCCACCAAAGGCTTGCCATTGGCGGCGAGATTCGCCTCGTTCACCACAGGCAGCGTCAGACGGCTAGCAGGGCTCCACAAAGCGGGTTGCGCACGACCTTCTACAATGTCCATGCCGCCTTCCACTGAGCCGACCGGCACTGGCTCGACTACCACGCGCTTGCCAGAGGCGATCCGCTGATTGGCGGCGTTGAAAGTTCGTGTAACCGCCTTCACCCAAGCGTCTTTCTCGCTGCCGTAGGTGAAGAGCAGGCGCAGGACGTCGGGCGGCAGCGGTGTCGGCTGCTCAACAGCGCTGTCGCTATCGCACGCTGCGACGATCAACGCGAGCAGGGTGAGTAGAAGCGCCACGCGGCGCGTCCTGAGCGTTCGCTTATCCATTCCGATAACCTCTCGTGACTCAGTTGACGACGCGATTCCAGATGGCGAGTATCTGCTTGAGCGTGTTGCCATCAGGCTGTACTAACGTTTGACCGATACTGTTGCTGACGCCCATAGCGCGGATTTCAGGGTCGTTGAAGGGCGATCCTTCGACGAAGATCGGCACGTCCGTCACGGCAGGGCGGTAGCCGTAGGCGCGCGCCAGCTCTTGTATCTCGCGGCTGAGCAGAAAATCCTGATAGATTTTGGCGGCTTCGCGTTGTTGCGGCGTGAACGATGGATGATCGATCAAGCACATCGGATGCTCAGAGTAGAGATTGTACTTTGGATAGAAAACGCGCAGCGGAATGTTATGGCGCTTTATTGCAATCTGATAGTTTTCAATCGCCAATGCCTCATGCAAGATGACGAGGTCGTAAGTGGCAGGGCCTTGCCGCATCATGTTGTCCATCAGAATACCTGAGCTGTTGAGCGGCTCGATGGAGACGGCGCGCGCGATGCGCCGCACATATTCGGCGAACTTCGGATCGGTCAGCTCGGCGACGGTCGCGGCGGCTGTGCGGTCGAGGTAAGCGTGTGTGAGCGCCATCAGGAACATGAAGCCGCCGTTAGACTCGTTCGGATTGGTGTAGCCGACTCTCAAAAGTCCCTAGTTTGGATCGCCGCTGAGCTCGGCCCAACGGCCGTCTTTCGGCGCGCTCAGCGCATCCACGAGGTTATCGAAGGTCACGCCGCCTTTATCTTTGTAGAACGCCTCGAAGGCATCTGCCCGATCTTTCCACATGATGAACGCCAGAGGCGATAGCACAAGGTCGCGGCACTGTGTGGCGAATTCACGCCCTTGATCGGCGTTCAGCATTGCCACCTGAATGCGCCCGCCGGGACTCCACAGAATCGGCAAAGGACGGTTGCGCCAATAATTGGTGCTGGAATCGGTGACATTGCTCAGGGCGCGGTAGGCTTCCATTGAGCCTTCGCCGATCAGCTCCACGTCTATGTTCGGATGCAAGGCTTCGAAGCGCGCTGTGGCATCTTCAAGCCAGCGGCGCTTCTCCGTGCCATAGCTGACCACGATCTTGACCGTGTTCGCTCGCAGCACGTCGCGCGCCGCTGCAGTGGCTGTTGCATCGCGCTGCGCCCGCTCCTCAGGCGAGAGGGGACGGTTATTCAAGGCGATGATCGCCGCAATCAGCCCGGAGACGCCTAGAATGATCAAAAACAGGACGCGCGAAGGGGGCATTTAGTCACTCCTCGTGCCAGAGTTCGCTGGCTCCGCTTGCTCTAGCTCAACTCTAGCGCATCTTTGTGAAACCTTTGTTAAAGATTCGGGCGCTGCTCAAAAATCCCCAGTTTTCTATGGTTTTGCGCGCTTAGCGCCGCCTTGCCAAGGTTGCTTTATCATCATTTGCTAATCTTCGAGTTATTGACTAACCTTCAAAAGAGGTGTAACATAGACGCAAAAAGCATTTGACAAAGCTAGGGCGCGAAAAAATTTGTTCTTGCAGAGCCGAGCAAAATTTACGCAAGGAGATAAGCCAATGAGCAAGCACATAGCGAAGCCAAAGAAGCCTGCTGATGAGGCCTATGCAGCCGATGATTTGCCTATCAGTGAGTACATGGAGCGCGCAGCGCGCCCTGTGCCCGATGTGGACTCTGACCTTGTGCAGTTTTACTTCCGCGACATCCGTCCGCTCTCCTCGCCGCTCTCGGCCGAGGCTGAGCGGATGCTGGCGCACGACGTGCGGCTCGGTCAGCAAGCCAAGCAGCGTCTGCAGAGCGATCCCAATCTTTCCAATGAAGAGCGCGCTACGCTCGAGTTGATGGTCGAGGCGGGCAACAAAGCGCGCCAGGCGCTGATCATGGCGAACACGCGCCTTGTGGTCAGCATCGCTAAGACCTATCAAGGGCGCGGGCTCTCGCTGGCAGACCTGATCCAAGAGGGCAATCTCGGCCTGATGAAGGCAGTGGATCGCTTCGATCCCGATCGCGGCGTGCGGCTCAGCACTTACGCCACGTGGTGGATTCGCCAGACCATTGCGCGCGCTGCCGGCGATAGCGGGCGCACCATCCGCCTGCCGATCAATCAAGGGCAGCGCTGGGGCAGATTGCGCCGCACATTTGAGGAGCTATCGCAGCGGCTTGGGCGTGAGCCAACGTATGAAGAGCTTGCAGCTGCCTGCGGCCTGACCGTTGAGCAGGTGCAAGCGACCCTGCTCGCCGCGCGCGAGCCGATGCAGATCGACGAGCTGACCACTGATGAGGAAGATCGCCCGCGCGAAGACCTGCTGGCGGATACTGAAAGCGAGCTGCCAGAGCAAGCGGCGAGCCGTCAGCTGCTCTCAGAGACAATCGAGCGCCTGCTGAACATGCTGCCACAGCGCGAAGCTGAGATCCTGCGGCTGCGCTACGGCTTTGAAGATGGCGAGGACCACAGCATGGCGCAGATCGGCGAGATCATGGGCTATAGCCGCGAGCGCATCCGTCAATTGCAGCACGAGGCGCTGCACAAGCTGCGCACGCTCGATCGCAGCTCGCAACTTGCCGAATATCTCGATTAGCACTTCGCTAACAGAGGTCGCTTTCAGGCGACCTCTGTTCGTCTTCAAGTGTTCGTCTTCAAGCCTCAGCGGCTTGGCTCGCCTGCCTCGGCCACGCCGTAGATATCAGCGCGCACCCAGATGATGACGTGGCCGCCGAATTGCGGCGCGACGCGCGTCTGCCGATCGTATGCCCAGCTGACAATATCCCAGTATTGCAGCGTGCCGAGCGACCAGCTGCTCTGCGTGGCAAGGCGCTGACCGACGTAACTAGCGCCCAGCTCAGGCTTAGGCTGCACGCCGATGGCTATCGGCGCGTTCACAGCGCTCGAGAGCGCGTCCACAAAGCGATGATTCGGGAACTTTTGCAGCGCCCAGCGCAATGGCGGGTTATTTTCAACCGCGGCGCGCTCCACGACAATCTCCGCCATCGTCGGCTTGCCTGTGGCGCGCAGCGACGCTTTCGCAAGCGTTTTGACCAACAAATTCAGGT
>JAGHYP010000185.1 GCA_017743585.1 Chloroflexota bacterium | reverse complement strand
AGCGAGACGCCCTGCTTGACAGACGCGCCGCGCCCCTATAAAGTCTTACTCAATCTGTCAAGACATTAGCCGACAGGTTATAGCACAACGAGATGAGCGCGCTGCAATCGACTCCTTATCAAGGCAGCAAGCGCTATCTAGCAAGCAATTTCGATCCGCCTACCTACAGCTGCGCCGCGCTTGAGAGCCATTTTGTGGGCATAGCAGCGCTCTTGCTTGCCGCTGCGGAAGCTCACAAGGCATCGCGTGTGCTGATTGCTGATAACGAATCAGCCACGTATAGCGCTCTGGCGCGCTATTTTGACCCTGAGCTACTTGCTGAGGGGCATAGCGAGCGCTAAGGAGCGCGCTTCATCAGGCTGCGCGCGCTGCTTTTCAACTTACAACGGCGACCTGAGAGCAGTTACGCTGCCTCTCGACCCGCCAGTGGCGGCGATTAGATGCTCGGCTAAATTTGACGGCAAGCGTTTGACGAGCGCTACGCTCGTTAGGTTGCGCCGTCCGCGCCCGAGGGATACCTTGCCGTCTTGAATATCCTGCGCTAAGGCGCGGGGCGCAGTCGGCTGTGCGTAGCCGCGCTTGACCGATTTAAGGTGTGTGCCAATTCGCTCAGCAAGGCTCGGTCTAGTGCAATACGCCGACAGGTGCAAGGGCTCCTCAGCGCGCAATCGGAATCAGCTAGACTATGAGAGCGCGCTTCCCTCATCAACGTGCTAACTGCTAGCGTGTTATGACGATCTGCACGTACAATCTAATCTAGGGTATAGTTGAGCAGAACTTATCAGGTCGTGAGGATTTCATGAAGCTCTCGGTCGTCATTCCGGCGCGGAACGAGGCAGGCATCATCGGGCAGACGATCACTGCCTTGCGCGATCATCTGGATCAGGCAGGCATCCACAATTTCGAGATTTTGGTGGTGGATGATGGCAGCAGCGACGGCACATACGAGGTGGTCGCTGCCGAGCATGAGCGCGATCCGCGCTTGCGCGCGATTCGCAACACAGGGAAAAATGGCTTCGGTCGTGCGGTAGCTCTCGGCTTGAGCCATTTCACAGGCGATGCCGTGGTCATTTACATGGCGGATGCATCCGACTCGCCCGCCGACGTAGTGAAGTACTACCGCATCCTGCGCGATGAAGCAGATTGCGCCTTTGGCTCGCGCTTCATTCGCGGCAGCAAGGTGGTGAACTATCCGCGCTTCAAGTTGGTCATCAATCGCATCGCCAACTTCGTGATTCAGGTCATGTTCGGCATTCCTCTGAACGACACAACCAATGCCTTCAAAGGCTACCGCGCCAACGTGATCGAAGGCTGCCGTCCGTTCGTCTCGCCGCATTTCAATATGACAATTGAGCTGCCGCTGAAGGCAATTGTGCGCGGCTATTCGTATAAGATCGTCCCGATCTCGTGGCACAACCGCGCTGTTGGCGTCTCGTCGCTCAAGTTGCGCGAGCAAGGCAGCCGCTATCTGTACACGCTGCTAACCGTCTGGTTCGAGTGGCTGCTCGTCCGCGATGATGTGCGCCGTCCCACGGGCGAAGTTTTTCAACCGTTTGTCGCGTCGTCCGAGCCCGCTGCCACACAACTCCGCGAGTGAGCCGCGCTTCGGTGTTGATGAGCGCGACTCGCGCAATGCAGTCTGGCGCACGCTAAGTTTGATCGCAGTCTATCGTTGTTCACGAAATGCAAGGCATTTCGTAGGATGTTAGGGAAACACGCGCCGCTCTGGCTCAAAAGCGCTGCGCTTGCCGTGATTGCAGCGCATGTGGCGCTTGTGATCGCAGTGATTGTTGTTTATGCGAACCGTACGCCGACGAGCGATGAGTGGCACAACGCGACAAGCGCAGGCGTGGCCGCGCGTGCTGTGCGCGGTCAGTTGACGCTCAGCGACTTGTTTGTGAGTTACAACGGTCATCGCTTTCCGATCACGTTGAGCATCACGGCGCTCAATGCAGTGCTGCTCAGTTACGATCCGCGCCTTGAGATGCTGGTGACAGCCGCGCTGATGTTCACCAACTTCTGCCTCGTGGCTACCTTGATGCGGCAAGTTGTTGGGAAAACGCGCTTGTTCTGGCTTGGATTGCTGCCGCTGGCGGCGATGATCTTCACAGGGCGTTGGTGGGCGCACTGGGCATTTGGCATGATGAACAAATGGCAGTTCACTATCGCGTTCACATTGCTCAGTATGCTGATCGCAACGCGCCGAGCGCCAAGCTGGGCTGCTTTTTTGGCGAGCCTTGGGCTGTGCATTCTGGCAGCCTTTTCACACGGCGGCGGCATATTGGCGTTTGCTGCGGCGGGTTGGCTGTGGTGGTGGCGCGGCGAGCGTTATCTTGCGCGCTGGATCATCTTCGGCGTCGCGAGCGCGCTCTGCGCGGCGGCGATCTTCTTGGGCGAGCGACAAGGCTACGCAACATTCAGCTTCAATCCACTGAGCAGCTTGCTGTTTGCCATCCTGTACTCAGGTGCGCCGCAAACTATCCTATCTTCGCCGCGCTTCGGCGTCTTATCGCCACTGCCGCAGATCATCGCGGCGGCAATTTTCATCTTCGGTAGTCTTCTCACAGTTGCTAATGTGGCATCTTTGCGGCGGCGCGTCGCGCGTCAGAAATTGGCGATCGCTTTCGCGTTTGTGTTGTGGGGGCTAGGCTTTACCGCGATAATCTCGATCAGTCGCGGCGCTTTGGTTGAAGGCGATGAATTGCCGTCTTTTCTTCATCACACGCCGCTCTCGATGCAAATTTGGCTCGGTGTGTTCTTGGTAGCGCTGATGGGAATTTCTGTTCAGCGCAGCTGGTTGAGGCGCGCCAACGCGCTGTTGATATCCTTCATGTGGATCACACAGCTCGGTTTCACGGCATTGCCATTCATTTATGTTGTCTCGCCAGCCGCGCGCCTTGAGACAACAGCTTCAACTGAGCATCGCGAATGTCCGCTCGCTAGTTTGATCGGCAAGAATCGCTGCGATAACTACACGCCGATCATTCCGTATGAGATGGTGCGCGCGAACGCGCAGACGTTGGCTGAGCTGCGACTCGGACCGTTTGCGCACGCTGACGACGCGCCTGTGCCTATTCTGCTGCGCTTTCAGCCGCTGCGAGAGCCTGCAGAAAACGGCTTTCGAGTCGCGGTGCTGAGCGGCGAGGCGCAATATGTCTTGTATCAGCGGACGGCGCGCCTTGCGCAGTCGCTTGCGCTGCCTGAATTACCTGACTATCGCTTCGCCTTGCGCGGCGCGCTGGCGCTTGAGCCTGAATGCGCTGATCAGCGCCTGCGCGCGCGCCTGATCGTTGACGACGGACAGACGCAGCGCGTCGCCATCGATCACATCGCGAGCGTCGAATTGACGCCGTTCGCGCTCGACCTGAGCGACCTGCGCGGACGCGCTTTCATGCTGCTCTACGAAGTGCAGAGCGACGCGCTGCTGACCTGTGGACACATCCTGTGGGCAAATCCGCGCATTGAGTTCAGCCTTGCGCAGGCAACTATGAGGTGAGCAATGACTCAGCATGTGCCGCTCTGGCTCAAAGGCGCTGCGATTGCAACGATCGCAGCACATCTTGTGCTAATCGGCTTGGCAATTGCCAGCCCCGCCAAGATGACGCCAGTTGCCGATGAATGGCACTTCGCGATGAATAGCGCAGTCGCTGTCAAGGTTGCGCAAGGCACGCTCAAGCTAGACGATCTGCTCGTCAACTACAATGGACATCGCTTGCCGCTCACGCTGGCGCTCACGGCGCTCAACGCCGCGCTCTTCAACTACGACCCGCGCCTTGAGATGCTGGTGACAGCTGTGCTGCTCGCAGCCAACTTCAGCCTGCTAGCGCTGCTCCTGAAGCGGCAACTTGGTCAGGGCGCGCCGCGCTTGTTCTGGTCAGGTCTGATCGCGCTCGCCTGTATGGTCTTCACAGGGCGCTGGATCACAGGCTGGACATGGGCATTTCTGAACGAGTGGCAGTTCGGCATCTTTTTCACGTTGCTTGGTGTCCTCGCTGCTGACAAAGTAAGAAGCGGCTGGCGCTTGGCGCTGCTGCTCTCGTTTCTGTGCAGTGCCGCTGCTTTGAGCAATGGCTCTGGCATTCTCGCTTTTGGCGTAGTTGGCTTGGTGTGGTGGCTGCGCGGCGAGCGCAGCTGGGCGCGCTGGGCGCTTTTTGCGGCAGCCGCTGCCGCTTGCCTTGCAATTGTTTTCCTCCTGCCCGATGAGCGGCACGGTTACAATCGTATCACGCTCTCGCCGCTTGATAACCTGTACTTCGCAGCGCTACATCTGGGCGCGGTTCAGGTCACGCCTGCATTCTTGCGCTACGGCGTGCTGGAAACTTCCACTAGGGATTTTGCATTGCTAGTTTTCGCCGTAGGCCTCTTGCTCAGCGCAGTAAACGTGCACTTTCTCTTGCGGCAAGCCCGACCTGCAGCGTTAGCCTCAGTTTTTGCTATCGCGCTATGGGGAATTAGCTTCGCGCTCGCTACGTCTATTGGACGTCTTGAAGCATACATCGAAAACGTGCTGCACCTTGATTACCACACGCCGCTGGTAATGATGTTCTGGCTCGGCGCAGTGATGTTGAGCCTGCTGGTGCTGCAAAAGATGCCGAGAGGCGCTCTGCGAACGGCGAATCTACTGTTCGTCTGCGCTATTGGCGGTGCGCAGCTGATTTTCACAGCGCTTGCAGCGCTATACGTATTTTTGCCGCTCTTGCATCTAGACGACATAGTGACAGGTCCGCGTGAATGCGCATTGACGGCTCTGATTGGTAACAAGAACTGTCCGTTCTTCGACTTATTTCCGAATGAAATGGTTCGCAAGAGCGCGCTAGGGCTTGCGCAGTTCAGGTTGGCAGCTTTCAGAGATGTTGAGCAGCAGCCTGTGTCGCTGGCGCTACACTTTTTGCCCGTACTACAATCTTCGCCCGATTTTGACGAGCGCGTTGGCAGTCATGCCATTGTGTTGGCAGGCGAGGCGCAATATGTGTTGTATCAGCGAGCGGCGCGCCTTGCGCAAGCAGTTGAGCTGCCAGAACTGCCTGACTATCGCTTCACGCTGCGCGGCGCGCTGACGCTTGAGCCGGAATGCGCCGATCAGCGCATACGTGCACGCCTGATCGTCGACAACGGACAGACTCAGCGCGTTGCCATTGACCACATCGCGAGCGTCGAGTTGACGCCATTCGCGCTCGACCTGAGCGATCTTCGTGGGCAAGCCTTCACGCTGCGCTACGAAGTACAAAGCGACGCGCCGCTGACCTGTGGACACATCCTGTGGGCAAATCCGCGCATTGAGTTCAGCCTTGTATAGGCAACTATGAGGTGAGCAGTTTTTGAGAAGAGAGAGGCGGTCTCCTCAGGCGATGCGCGAGAAGCTGCCGATCCTCGCTGGAGTGACAACGCTCGCTATCGCTGCCGCGATCCGTCTCGATCTCTCTGAGTGGCTGCGCGGCGGCTTCGGCTGGCGCTGGCCCTACGAGGCGCTCGATCTAGCGCGTATACTGCCGCTAGCAATCGTCATGTACGTCTATCTGATCGGCGCGTGGCTGCTGCTACGTCATTCTTGCTCAGCGCGCTATGTTGTCAGTTGGAGCG
>JAGHYP010000184.1 GCA_017743585.1 Chloroflexota bacterium | reverse complement strand
GTGTATCGGCTGCTTGCTCTCGGCTGCCTCGCCTGCTAACTCCATGTCAGTGTACATCGGCGCAGCGCTATCGGCTTGCGCGCTTTCGACCAGTTTGTCTTGCGCTGTCACAAGCAACTCCCTACGTTCCTCACAGAGGTTTTCAGAGATCTTCAGACCTTCTGACAAGCGGCGCGCTCATTTGCGCACCAGATACGATCCAAGCACGAGCAGATCGAGTCCGCTCTTGCTGAAGGTATTCCACGCATTGGCAGGCGAGGCCACGATTGGCTCGCCGCGCAAATTGAACGACGTATTCAGCAGAACGGGAACGCCTGTCGCCTCGCCAAACGTCTTGACCGCGTTGTAATAACGCGGGTTGGTCTCAAAGTCAATTGTCTGTAAGCGTCCCGTGCCGTCTTGATGCGTGGTGGCAGGGATCACGGCGCGTTTGTCAGGATGCACAGGCGAGACCATCAGCATGAAGCGCGGCGGAAAGTGACTTGCCACGTTCGGAAAGTCGAAATAGGCTTCTGCGCACTCGGTCAGCACCACGGGCGCGAATGGCCGGAACGGCTCGCGATACTTGATCTTGGTGTTCACGATATTTTTCATCTCCCTGCGGCGCGGGTCGGCGAGGATGCTGCGATTGCCGAGCGCGCGCGGCCCCCACTCGAAGCGCCCTTGAAACCAACCGACCACTTGCCCTGCCACTAGGCTCTCCACGACTTGATCGATCAGGCGCTGATCGTCAGGCTCGTAGACGTACGGAATGTTTTGGCTTTCCAAAAAGGCGCGGATGTGCGCGTCGCTGTATTCCTCGCCCCAGTAAGCGTGGTGCATCACGAACTTGCGCGGCTGCTGCAGCACGCTATGATACGCCCAGAGCGCCGCGCCGAGCGCGCCGCCGTCGTCGCCGGCTGCCGGCTGAATGTAGATCTCTTCAAAAGGCGTCTCGCGCAGAATTCTGTAATTGGCGACGCTGTTGAGCGCTACGCCGCCTGCCATCACCAACTTTTTCAAGCCCGTCTTGGCGTGCAAGTGGCGCGCCATGCGCAAGAGCGCCTCTTCCGTGACCGCCTGAATGCTGGCAGCCACATCGGCGTAGTGCTGATTGCGCGCCATTGCCTCTTTCTCGGCGGCGCGCTCAGGATTGGTCGCCATAGTGAAGAAATCATCGCTTGGCGGGCGCGGCTCGCCGAATAGCTCAATGAAACGTCGATTGAAGGTGCGATCCGCGCTGTAATGGAACGAGAAGTAGTCCATATTCAGATGGAAGCTGCCGTCTTCGTTCAGCCGGATCAACTTGTAGACCTTATCCACAAAGCGCGGCGTGCCGTATGGCGCCATGCCCATCACTTTGTACTCGCCTTCGTTGACCTTGAAGCCTAAAAAGGCAGTGAAGGCAGAGTACAGCAAGCCAATGGAATGCGGAAAGCGCTGCTCTTCGAAGAGCGTGATCTCGTTGCGCCCGTTGCCGTTCCAGTTCGCCCTGGCGCGCCCGAGCGCGGTCGTCGTCCACTCGCCGACCCCGTCAATGGTCAAGACGGCGGCTTCCTCAAATGGCGAAGCGTAAAAGGCGCTCGCCGCGTGCGACATGTGATGATCGCAGAATAGGATTTTCTCTGGGCTGATGCCCAAGTGATTTTGCAGGCGCGTCTTCACCCACAGCTTCTCGGGCATCCAGACGAACATCGCCTCGCGCCAGACATCGCGCGAGCGCGGAAAGGTGCTAAGCACGGTCAGCAGAATGCGCGCAAACTTGACGAAAGGCTTCTCGTAGAAGACTACATAATCCAGATCAGCCGCTTTGATGCCCGCCTTGCGCAAGCAGAACGCAATGGCGCGCGCAGGGAAGCTGCTATCGTTCTTGATGCGGCTGAAACGCTCTTCCATTGCCGCTGCGACCAGCTCACCATCTTTGAGCAAGGCAGCCGCTGAGTCGTGATAGTAGAACGAGAGACCAAGAATGTACATCAGGACTGGCTCCGTGCGTCATCCAGCGTCTCGCCGACGAGTTTGCGCTTGCGCCAGTGTGGCTGCGCCGATTTGCGCATCTCCAGCGGATCGACAATGAAGCGCGCGATCAGCGCGAAAGGAATCAGGACGCTGAAATACATGACAGAGGTGACGAAGCGCGCAACGTAATCGCCATTCACCTGTCCGATGATTTGAAAGCGTTCCCACGCTGTGCGAAGGATGTGGCTCACGGGAATTGTGCCGCCTCTTTGACTGTTAGCGTTTCCGATGGCCGAGCGCGCCATGCGCCAAGCCGTGCAAATTATACCGCCTTCAGCGCGCTGCGCCATGCCCTGTACCTTTGTCGCCTACGGATAGAAAAGCATAGGGCAGTCAAGCGACTGCCCTGGGCGATCAGCGCGCCGCGACAGGCTCTGTGTGGAAGATCAGCCGCTCGCCGTCGCTCGCCACGTCCGCCACGACCGTGGCGTTCTCTTGAACGCCGCCTTCCAAGAGCGCCATCGCCAGTGGATCCTGCAAGTAGCGCTGAATGGCGCGCTTGAGCGGACGTGCGCCGAAGACAGGATCGTAGCCGCGCTCGGCGAGGAAGGTTTGCGCCGCTGGGGTCAGCTGCAACACAATCTGGCGGCGCGCCAAGAGCTTCTGCAGCCGCTGCAGCTGAATCTGCACGATGCGCTCGATGTGACTGCGATCCAAGCTGTGGAAGATGATGATCTCATCCAGCCGATTCAAGAACTCAGGCCGGAAATGCTGGTCGAGCGCCCGCAAGACCGCCTCGCGCACGCGCTGTGTATCAACGCCGCCCGCCGCCTTGATCAGATCGCTGCCGATGTTGCTGGTCATGATGATGACCGTGTTGGTGAAGTTGACCGTCCGCCCCTTTCCGTCGGTCAAGCGACCTTCGTCGAAGACTTGCAGAAAGACGTTGAAGACTTCAGGATGTGCCTTCTCGATCTCATCGAACAGCACTACGCTATACGGACGCCGCCGCACAGCTTCGGTCAGCTGACCGCCTTCTTCATAGCCGACGTAGCCCGGCGGCGCGCCGATCAAGCGCGCTACGCTGTGCCGCTCGCCGTATTCGCTCATGTCAATGCGCACCATGGCGCTCTCGTCATCAAACAGGAACTCTGCCAACGAGCGCGCCATTTCTGTCTTGCCGACGCCCGTCGGGCCGAGGAACAGGAACGTGCCAATTGGACGATTTGGATCCTGCAAGCCCGTGCGACTGCGCCGAACAGCTGCCGAGACGGCGCGCACTGCCTCTTCTTGCCCAACGACCCGCTCGTGCAAGCGCGCTTCCATGTGCAGCAGTTTCTCCACCTCGCCCTCTAGCAAGCGCGCCACCGGAATGCCCGTCCAGCGGCTGACCACAGCGGCGATTTCATCTGCGTCCACCTCTTCTTTGAGCATCGCCCCTGCCCGCTGCACCTGCGCCAGCTCCGCCTCAGCCGTGCGCAATTGCCGCTCAAGGTCGGGCAGCGTGCCGTAGCGAATGCGCGCCGCCAGCTCAAGATTGCTCTGGCGCTCAGCGCGCTCAAGCTGTAAGCGGGCGCTATCGATCTCAGCCTTGATCGAGCGTATGCGCTCGATCACAGCGCGTTCCTTCTGCCAGCGCGCCGTGAGCGCGTTCAAAGTCTCGCGCAAGTTGGCCAGCTCGCCCTCTAGATCGTCAAGGCGCTGCTTAGAGGCCTTATCGCGCTCTTTTTTGAGCGCCTCGCGCTCGATCTCTAGCTGCATGATCTGCCGCTCAACGCGCTCAAGCTCCGCAGGACGGCTATCAATTTCCATCTTCAAGTTAGCAGCCGCCTCGTCAATCAAGTCAATGGCCTTATCGGGCAACTGCCGATCAGGAATGTAGCGCTGGCTGAGCGTAGCAGCTGCGATCACAGCGCTATCTTGGATGCGCACGCCGTGGTGCACTTCGTAGCGCTCCTTCAAGCCGCGCAGGATGCTGATCGTATCTTCGACGCTCGGCTCTTCCACGAAGACCGGCTGGAAGCGCCGCTCGAGCGCGGCATCTTTCTCGATATGCTTACGATATTCGTCAATTGTGGTCGCGCCGACCATGTGCAACTCGCCGCGCGCCAACATCGGCTTGAGCAGATTGCCGGCATCCATTGCGCCTTCCGCCGCGCCCGCGCCGACGATTGTGTGCAGCTCATCCACAAACAGGATGATCTGACCGTTGCTATCGGCAATTTCTTTCAGGACTGCCTTGAGGCGCTCTTCGAACTCGCCGCGATATTTGGCGCCTGCCACCAGACCGCCTAAGTCGAGGGCGACCAAGCGTTTATCTTTCAGGCCTTCTGGCACGTCGCCATTGGCGATGCGCTGCGCCAAGCCTTCCACAATGGCGGTCTTGCCAACGCCTGCCTCGCCGATCAGCACAGGATTGTTCTTGGTGCGGCGGCTGAGGATATGCATCACGCGCCGAATCTCTTCATCGCGTCCGATCACGGGATCGAGCTTGCCTTGCCGCGCTAGCGCCGTCAGATCGCGCCCGTATTTCTCCAGCGCCTGAAATGTGCTCTCAGGGTCAGGGCTAGTGATGCGCTGACTGCCGCGAATGCTCGCCAGCGCGCGCAGAATAGCCTGCTCGGTGATGCCGTGCTTGCTCAGCAGCTCTGCCACGTTCGAGCCTTCCACCAGCGCCAAGAGCAGATGCTCCGTGCTGATGTACTCGTCTTTCATGCGTTGTGCAATGCGCTCGGCGCGATTCAAAACGTCCACTGCAGGGCGACTCAAGCCGATCTGCCCTGTGTTATTGCCCAGACGCGGCTGTGCGCGCAGCAGCGATTGCGCGCCGTCCAAAAGTGCCGACGACTGCCCTTTGATCTTGGCGATCAGCTCTGGCACCACGCCATCTTTTTGCGTCAGCAAGCTGACCAAGATGTGGATCGGCTCGATGGTCGGATTGTTGTATTCAGCAGCTAGGCTCTGCGCCTTGAACAGCGCTTCTTGCGCTTTGTGCGTGTAACGATTCATGTCCATGGTTGCTTTACCTCTCTGAGAGGCAGACTAGCATATTGCGCATTTGATCCGCGTCAACAAAACATAAGTGGCGTGTAAATATCGGCAGGCGCTGCGCGATGTGCTATGATCTGCGCAATGCGCGGCACGGCAAGCAGACACAGCGATGTGGTTAATTGACGGACACAACTTGATCGGTCAGCTCCAAGACCTCTCACTGGACGATCCGCACGATGAAGCCAAGCTCACCATGGCGATCAAGCGGTACTGCATGCGCGTCAACTGCAAGGCGACCGTGATCTTCGATAACGGCTTGCCGGGCGGCTTCTCGCGCGAGCTTTCCAACAGCAGCGTCAGCGTGTATTTTGCGCCGCCGCGCACCAAAGCCGATCACATCCTGATGCAGCGCGCTAAAGAGATGCATCGCTTGCCGAACTTCGTCTTGGTCACCTCTGATCGGCAGATCACGCGCCTTGCTTATGCCTATGGCATTCGGACTATGACAAGTGAAGAATTCGCCTTGCTGCTCGGCTTTCGTCCCGTTGAGCTGCCGCCCGAGGCGCCTGGCAAGCCGAAGCGCATCAAGATCGTCTACGAAAAAGACCCGAATCCGCAGGTGACGCCGCAAGAGATCGCCTATTGGCTGCCGATTTTCGAGCGCCGCCTGCG
>JAGHYP010000183.1 GCA_017743585.1 Chloroflexota bacterium | reverse complement strand
TGAATGTTGCCGTCTACCCACAGCGCGGGCTTCTCTTCGGCGGCGCCTGTACTCCGATTGGTCAGCGTGGCTAGCCAGATATCGCGCCCCTCGTAGCTCTTGCCGATGCTCTGTACTTGCACTAGATGCGGAAATTCAGCGGCGTAGGCGTGCAGCAGGCGCGTCAGGTCGTCATAGCGGTAGTAGCGGTCGAAGTGAACCTCAGGCATGGTCTCTGCTTTCTAGGTGAGCGATTGGAATGCCGTGAGTATAGCGAAGGCGCGCGCTGAGAGAAAATTGCCGCCGAACGCAGGGCGTTCAGCGGCAACTGCGTGAGCGCGCTCAGACGCCGAGTCAGGCAGTTGGCGTGCCGATCAAGACGCTGACTAGCGTGAAGTACAACGCCAAGCCGACGAAGTCTTTGATGGTTGTGATGAATGGATCGGCGCCTGGCGCATGGTCAAAGCCGAGCTTGATCAGCGTCCACGGCAGGATGAAGCCCAAGAGAGTAGCTAAGGTCACCACGCTGAAGATCGAAAGACCTACCGCGATGCCGAGCTGTGGGATGTTATTCGGAATGCCTTGCCACAGCCAAGCGATGACGCCTGTCAGGATGCCCAAAAGGACGCCCATCACTGCGCCAATGGAAACTTCACGCGCCAAGTGCCGCAAGAAACGGCTGAGCTGGATGTGACCGAGCGCAAGACCTCGCGCGAAGATCGTGGTGGATTGCGTGCCAACATTGCCGCCCATGTCCATCACGATTGGGATGAAAACGGCGGCTGCCAGCACAGCTGAGAGCGTCCCTTCGAATAGGTCGATCAAGCTGCCGACGATCAGACCGCCTGCCACAGTCACGAGCAGGAAAGCGATCCGCAGCCTGACAGCATACCAGATCGGACCGCGAGTCACTTTCTCGCTGTGGACGACGTCGCGCGCGCGCTGTACATCAACGATACCTGCCTTCTGATACATGGACTCTGAGGCTTCTTCTTCCAGCACGTCAATCACGTCATCGAAGGCGACTGCGCCGACCAGACGATTTTCTTTGTCCACCACAGGCAGCGCCACAAGGTCGTATTCTTTGAGCAGACGCGCCGCCACAAGGCGATCATCGGTCGCGCGCACGAAGATATCGCGCCCTTCCAATAGATTCTCAATCGGCGTTTGCGGCTCAGCCTTGACGAGCGCTGCCAACGCGACGAAGCCTTTGTAGAAGCGTCCTTCATCAATGGCGAAGATGGTGCGCAGCTCATCAGCGCCCAGGTCGCTCGCTTTGACGGCAGCTAACGCCTCAGCAGCGGTCGCGGTTGTGCGGATTGCCAGATAGCGCGGATTCATGATGCGTCCTGCGCTATCTTCAGGATAGCCGAGCAGGATGTTCACTGCCTGACGCGCCTCTGGGCTGAGCGCAGCTAGCAAGCGCTTGGTGACCTTCGCAGGCAACTCGTCAAAGATGCGCGTCCGCAAGTCCACGTCAAGACTTTCCAGCAAACGCAGAGCGTCAGGATCGGTCATAGCGCGCACCAGATCGGTCTGGTCAACGCTATCAAGGCGCTCGAACACTTCAATAGCGCGATCTTTCTCCAGTAAGCGGAAGAGCAGCACGCGCTGCGCTTGTGGCAGCTCTTTCATCACGCCGATCAGCTTAGGCGTTGACCACAGTGCCTGCTGCGCTTTGATGGTATCCCAATCTTGCTTGCGAACCAGCTCCTGCAGGTTGTAGTTGATGTTCACATTTGTCATGGCACACATTCTCCTCGCGATGTTTGATGGTCACATACAGATGGTAGGGCAGCTGCTGAGCGCCTTTCGCTCTGTCTGCTGAGCCATAGTGCGCTCGTGCGACCTATCGCACATCGCGCGGAGCGCTATTGGCTCAGCAAGATTATAACAGACGTACGCCTCAGGCAGCTTATGAACGAATTCCAATGACTGTTATCGGTTGTATCTGAGCTAGGACTACTACTTTCGGCATCCATTGATTGACTCACTGCTCCTTTCGCACTCGTCTGCGATAGAGGAACCGCCGATACTGGCGGGAAACTCGCGTTTTAGGTGTGGCGATTGCCGCCTGCGACTCAGGCTCGTTCAGGTCTTGGAGCAGCTGATCGTTGTTCAAGTTCAACTGCTCAGATGACGGCTGAGTCGGACTGCTCAACGCAGTCAGCGTTTGCGGAAGCGACTCGGTCTCTTCCACTTCAAGCGCTGCAATATCCACGCGCGTGATCGCCTTGACGACCAAAAGCTGCTGAACGACGCGCTGCATCTGCGTTGCTTTGAGCGGACGGCTCAATTCCACGCGCAAAACAGCCGTCTCGCCTGCGCCCGGCAGCATCGTGGCGCGCTTGACGGGCACGCCCAGCCGATTCAGCGCGGTCAGCGCTTTGCCAACCGCACGATTATCGTCCCTCAGATGAATCTTGAGGTCATTGGCTGTTTCGCCGCGCCCAAGCCGCGCTTCAAGGCGCTCAAGCGTGGTCAGTGTGAACAGGATGAGCAGCGTGGTCACAGCTGCCAAGCCGCCAAGACCGACGCCTGTTGTGATGCCAATGCCCGCCGATCCCCAGATGCTGGCAGCAGTGGTCAGACCGCGCACTGTGGCGCCATGCCGCAGAATCGCGCCTGCGCCCAAGAAACCGATGCCTGAGACCACATAGCTGGCGACGCGCATCGGATCGCGCAATGGCGCGTTTGGCAGCGCGTAAGCGCCTGCCATCGTCATCAAGCACGCGCCCAAGCCGACCAGAATGTGCGGACGGAAGCCACTGGCGCGCTCATGCTCAGAGCGCTCCAGACCGATCATGCCGCACAAGATCAGCACGATGAGCAGCCGCCCGATCAAGACAGGATCAACAGTGCCGATCACAGGCGATAAAGCCTGCCCAAGCTGCTCGATGATCGGCACAAGCACTTGAAGAACTTGCTGGATGAATGCCTCGAAGTCCATGCGTCACCTCGCCTGCAGAAACTACTGCCGTCGTCCTCAGCAGGCACGCGACTGCCATACAGTGGCGCGCGTCGCCACGCCTGATACAGTTATAGCGCTCTGCAGTTGCAGCGCAGCGCGCTTTCAACCAGTTGTATCGCACACAGCGGCGTGTGTGTTCAAAAGGCGAGGTATCGAAGACGCCTGATCAGCTTCGTGCTGATCAGGCATAGCTAGGCGAGGTAGCGACTAGAATGAACTGATCAGCGCTCAGCTGTGAACAGTATGCGCAGCTGTGTGCTGCTGACTAGAATAACCGTCCATATCCTGAGCTTTTCCACTTCCACAAAGCGCGTGCGCTCTGAAATCCATGTCAATCTGTGAGGCGCCGCTTTGCCGCTCGGCATGATATACGGCTTGGAAAAATTTGTCAAGTAGTCCTCTCATGGGCAATCTGACCAATTTCAAGCGCGCTTGCGCCAAATCCGATGGCGCGCTCTCAGTTGGCAGGCGCCTCGGCAACCCTGCGCTGCGCTTCGATGTACTCCAAGCTCTGATGGCGGAAGTACGTGTTGTAAAGCTCAGCGTAATGTCCGCCTTGCGCCAAGAGCTGCTCGTGCGTGCCTTGCTCGATGATGCGCCCCTTCTTCAGCACGATGATGCGATCCGCGCGGCGAACCGTGCTGAGCCGATGCGCGATCACGATTGAAGTGCGATTCTTCATGATCGCCTCTAGACCCTCTTGGATGAGCGCCTCAGTCAGCGGATCGACGCTCGCCGTCGCCTCATCGAGGATGAAAATCGCAGGGTTTTGCAGCATGACGCGCGCTAGAGCGACCAATTGACGCTGTCCCATAGAGAGATTGCCGCCGCGCTCGCCGACTTCAGTGTCCAAGCCGTTGCTCAGGCTCCTGAGCCAATCACCGTTGCCGATCTGATATGCAGCGCGCTCCACTTCGGCGTCTGAAGCGCCCGCCTTGCCATAGCGGATGTTCTCGCGCACAGTGCCGCTGAACAGAAATGGCGTCTGCGTGACCACGCCGAGCTGCGCGCGATAGGCTTTCAGGTCGAGCGCGCGGATATCCACGCCATCCACTGTGATCCTGCCCCCTTGAAACTCGTAAAAGCGCGCGATCAGCTTGCCGATGCTCGATTTGCCCGCGCCCGTATGCCCGACAAGCGCTACAGTCTCGCCAGCGCGGATGTGCAACGAGAAGTTATCCAACACGCGCTCTTTATCGGTATAGCTGAACTGCACATTGGCGAACTCGATCTCGCCGCGCAGCGCAGGCAAGACACGATTATCGTGCTGCACCACCTTCGGCTCGGAATCGATCAGGGCGAACACGCGCTCGCTTGAGGCCAAGCCGAGCTGAAACTGACTCCAGAAAGACGCGATGCTGGTCAGCGGAAACCAGATCAGCGCCACGCCCTGCGCGAATAGATACCAATCGCCCGCGCTCAGAGCGCCCGCATTCATCCGCAAGCTGCCAAAGTAGACAACCGCTGTCATCGCGAAGGCGACGATCAGGCTCAGCAGCGGGAAAATGGCCGCGAAGACGAAGCCCATGCGCAGATTGATCCAAAACGAGCGCCGGTTCAGCTTGAGAAAATCGGCATAAATCGCGTGTTCCTGCCGAAAAGTCTTCGCCACGCTGATGCCCGAGATGGTCTCTTGCACCAACGCGCTCACCTCAGCGCGCACGCGCCGCGAGTGCTGCACGGTGAAGCGCGCCACCTTGCGGAAAGCAAGCGATGTGCCGACGATGAACGGCATCATCAGGATCACAACCAGCGCCAACGCCAGGTCTACAAATAGCAAGTAGATCAGCAAGACGCCGACTAGGAGCAGCTGCCCGATCAGTTCTACAGTCAGCGTGACCACAGTTGAGAAGGCTTGCGTATCAGATGTGACGCGGCTGACGATCTTGCCCGACGGGAACTGATCGTAAAAAGACAGGTCGCGCTTCATGACCGCGTCGAAGGCGTCCTCGCGCAGTTTCAGCACCACGTTGCCGACTGCCTCTGCGGTCAGCGAGCGGCGGATGAAGTTGAACAGCCACGCCGAGGCGCCAAGCGCTGCCACCAGCAGCCCATAGGTCACGATCAGCGCGCTATCTTGCGTGAGCTGCACCTCGTCCACGCCGCGCGAGATGACAATCGGCACAACGGCGCGCGCGAGCGCGTCCAAGAGCATGGTGATGCCGGCCAGCAGCATACGGCCCGCCTCAGGCTGAAAGTAACCAATGATGCGGCGCAACAGTTGCCTGTCGTCATACTTGCGGTCGTATGCCTCGGCGTCTAGGCCGTCGAATAGGAAGCCCATGTTTGAGTGCCTTTCAGGTCAATCGGCTGCAGCGGCCTCAAGCGGCGGCAATGCCATATCGTAACGGGCGAAGATGCGCCGATAGTGCGGCGAGCAGCGCAATAGCTCATCGTGCGTGCCGCTCGCTACTAAAGTGCCCCCATCCAGCACAAGGATCATGTCCGCCCAGCGAATCTGCGAGAGGCGGTGCGTGATCAAGATCGTCGTCCTGCCCTGCTGCACCTGCCGAATCGCCTTTTGAATTTCATCTTCAGTGGCGCTATCAATGGCGCTAGTTGAGTCGTCTAGGATCAGAATGCGCGGGTTGCTCAGAAAGGCGCGCGCCAAGGCAATCCGTTGCCGCTGACCGCCGCTGAGCGTCACGCCGCGCTCGCCGACCAGAGTCTGGTAGC
>JAGHYP010000182.1 GCA_017743585.1 Chloroflexota bacterium | reverse complement strand
GCCCGCGCCACGCGGTCGAGCATGACAAAATAGCGGGTGAGTTGGTTCAAAACGCGGTCAAGCATGCGCGCCGCTTGCAAATTCGCAGAGGCGTTACTGGCAATCTGGCTCGCCGCCGCGCGATTGTCCATCAGGAGCGCCACGCGGCGCTGTAACTCAGCGGCGACGGCGTGAAAGGCGCGTAGCTCGTCGCGCAGCAGGTCGCGCTGCGGGCGCAAGCGCGCAGCTAAACGCAGATACTCGAAGGCCTCGCGGTCGCGCCCTGCATCAATCATGGCTTCAACAGTCGCCTCAAGCCGATCTAGATGCGCTTGCGCTTCAGCAAGGCGCGCTTCAAGGTCGCGCTCATAGGCGGCGGCGTGTTCAGCGTAGTGATAGAGCGCAGCCAAGCGGGATTCAAAGCCTGCTAGGAGGTTCGGCTGCTCAGGTGTTGCTGCCGGCGCAGGCTCGCTGCGAGGACGGTTGACCAAGCCGCGTAAAGTCTCGAACAGGCGGTTCATCGGTAGAGCGCCTCGAAGCGCGCGAAGAAGTCCGGGAACGTCTTGGCAGTGCAAGCGGGGTTTTTGATGCGCACGCCATCCAACGCCAGGCCCGTGACAGCGAACGCCATCGCCATCCGATGATCGTCATAGGTCTCGATCTCAGCCGGCCGCAGCGCAGATGGATAGATGGTCAGCGAGTCGGCGCGTTCTTCCACCTGCGCGCCCAACTTTCGCAGCTCGGTCGCCAGCGCCGCGATGCGATCCGTCTCTTTATGCCGAATGTGTCCGATGTTGCGGATGCGCGTCGGCGTGCTGGCGAACGGCGCGATCGCCGCCAAGGTTTGCGCCGTATCGGACATAGCGTTCAGGTCAACGTCTACGCCGCGCAGTTGCCCTATGCTGCGCACTTCCAGATAGGTCGCGGCGCGTTCCACTTGGCAGCCCATTTGCTCTAACACGTCCACAAAGCGCACATCGCCTTGCAGAGAGTTTGCTGAGAGATGCGGCACGCGCACGCGGCCGCCAACTAAGGCGGCGGCGGCGAAGAAATAGGTCGCGTTGCTGGCATCGGGCTCGATCACGTAGCGCTGCGCTTGATAGCGCTGCCCTGCGCGCACGTGGTAGTTCCGATAATCGCTCTTATCAGCAATGACGCCAAACTGCGCCATGACGCGCAAGGTCATCTCAATATACGGCTCGCTGACCACCTCGCCTGTCAGGTAGATTGTGACGTCCCTGCGCGCATAGGGAGCTACTTGCAACAGCGCCGAGACGTACTGGCTGCTGTTGGTCGCCTCAAGCGTGGCCGCCCCGCCTTGCAAGCCTGCCGCGTGTACGGTCAGGGGAAAGGCATTAGGGGCGCCCTCAAAGCTGAACTGCGCCCCGAGCTGCCGCAACGCAGCCAGCAACGGACCAATTGGGCGCTGCCGCATGCGCGGCACGCCGTCAAAGCGATATGTCCCGTTGCCCAGCGCCGCCACTGCCACCAGAAAACGCGCCGTCGTGCCGCTATTGCCCACGAATAGATCGGCGTGCGCAGCGGGCAAGATGCCGCCCCTGCCTTGCACCAAGAAGCGCGCCGCTTCCGCTTCCGCCTTGATCGGGATGCCTAGCCGCTGCAAAGCTTGGCTGCACCAGTGCGAATCTTCGCTGAAGAGCGCGTTTTCCAGCGCGCTCTCGCCTTCCGCGAGCGCCGCCAAGACCAGCGCACGATTGGTGATGCTCTTAGAGCCAGGCACGCTGATCACAGCATCTATCGGGCGCTTCAGCGGGCGGATCTCTAGATAAGCAGGCAGTTCACGCATAGGCAGATCGGCTCGTTAAGGTTGTGCTTGTGCGACTGTGCGCGTCAGGCGGCGGATGACCGTGCGTCCGTTCTCCGGCACGCGCAGCACAAGGCGCGCAGCGCCGTCTAAGGATACGCTGAGCGTCTGCGGCGTGTTGACCTGATCGGCTGCCACGCGCAAGGTCTCGCGATGCCGCACGCTGTCATCGGCAGCGCGCACTTCAAGCGTATGCTCGCCTGACGCCGTGGGCAGGAATTCGACGCGAGCGCCGTTCAGGCGCGGCCCATCAGATGGCTGGCTCAGCTCGAAGATCACGGGCAGATTGGCGCAGCGCGACGGCGCGTTCGGCAAGCCGGTCGTCACTTGATTCAGGTCGTCCGCTAGCGTCAGCAGCAGCGATGCCGCAGCGCACTCAGGATTGCCGTCCGTCTCGACGCGCAGCGCCAACGACCATTTGGCGAACTCATCGCCGCGCAAGGCGCTCGGCTCTAAAAGCGACTCGTCAGGCAGCCGCGAGAAGTCCACAACGAATGGCTCGCCGCTCGTGCTCAGCGTGCGCGGCACAAGATTGTTGAAGATGTTCGACTCGGGCGCGCGATTATCGGGATTCACCCACGCCGTTGTCAGATACGTTCCCCACCAACCGAAGCGATACGTGCCGATGACCGTTGTCTTGGCGCGCGGACTCAAATTGGCGACCTTGCCGCGCAGCGCAGGCGTGGCATTCTCTGCCTCGGCGCTTGTATCGAACCACACCCACTCGAATTCGCCGGAGTCGCTCGTGCCGTTGTTCTGCAGCTCAATGGCAACCGTGACCGCCTGCCCAGGCGCTGGGTTCGGCGGCAGGAAGCGCACGCGTGTGATCACGAGGTCAATGTTGCGCGGCGCGTCAGGCGTCGGCGTGAAAGTGGCGATGGTCGGGCTCGGCGTGCCTTGCACGCCTTGACTCGGCGCAATCAGACTGTTCAGCAGACTCACCAGACCGAACAAGATGGCAATCGCAGCAAGCAGGCCGATCAGCACGCGCGGACGCAAGAGCGCCTCGCGCAAGCCGCCGTAAGATGGACGCTCTGAGTACGTGCGCCGCTTCGGAAATAAAACGCCGCTCTGCGCGCGCAAGAACAGGACTGGCGTCGCCCATTCGAGATTGTTCAAGCTGCTGCTGAGGGCGCGCCGCGCCTCTGCCACTGCCGCTTCAATCGGATAGCCTTCTGAGAGCGCGCGATAGAACTCGTGAGCGAAGATGCGCGCCGCGTCGTCTGTGATCGGAAATTGCATCGCCACCACTGCCGGCACGCCGCGCGCCACGATGCTGGACGCGATGCCCGAGAACGGATCGCTGCGCGCTTGACGCGCGCCTTGACAAGCGTTCAGCACCACGAGGCGAATGCTGTTCTCCTCAACCAGCTCGCGCGCGAGCGCCTCGCCGCTGACGGGCTGCGTTAGCTCTGTGCGCGGCGCCTCAAACGCCAACATGCCGACCGCACTACGCTCATCGAACATCGCGTGACCGATGTAGTGGAAAATCTGATAGCTGACGCCGCTGCGCAACTTGCGCTGCAGCGTGATCAGCTGCGCGTCGTCCACGCGCTCTAGCTCGAGCAAGCCGCGCTGGCGCAAGTCAGCGGTCGCCTCTTGCAAACTTTGCCATTCCGCCTCAACGTTCAGCGCCGCCTGATCTTTCGGACTGCTGATCAGCACCAGGACGCGCAGCGGCAAGCTGACCTCGACCACAGGGCGGACGTTGATCAAGCGCGGGTAGCGGATGATCGGCGTCTGGCGCGAGAGCGCCAAATAGTCGCCCGACGGATCGCGCAGCAATTCCCACGGCAGGTCGTAAAGCGACTCCGCCTTATCGAGATTGAGGCGAATGCGCAAGCCGCGCTCGCCCGCCTGCGAGCGACTGGTCAAATAAGCTGCGTACACTTGACCGCTGAAGACGGCGCTGAAGAGCTTCTCGCCGAAGGCGCGTGCAGCGCGTGCCGCTTCGCCGCGCGATGTATGCGCGCTGCCATCAAGGATGCTGATGATGCGCGTCGCCTCGGCAGGCGTGATCGGATTCGGAACTTCGATTGAGACTGAGCCGACCGGCGAGTTCACCAGTGTCACGCGCAGCTGGTCATTGGGCAGCGTTTCAATGTTCAGCTCAAAATCGAGGTAATCTTGCGTCGCCACGGTGCGTCGCCTTTCCACAGCCGAAAAATCCGCCCTTCGCGCCAAGCGCACATTGTAAAAAGAGAACGGCGCGGTGTCAATTTATCAAGCAGTCGCCGCTTGGATGCTCCTCTTACAGAAGATTAGCGCCGCTCTTGTGTTCTTCCTACGCGCAACCCTTAACCTATGGGCAGATGAGCAACGCTGAGGCAACGCACTAGCGTCGAAAACTGACCTCAGATTGCTCGAAAACTCGCTAGAGAGCAGCAGGAGGTAAAAGGCTATGTCGCTCATCCGCCGTGACTTCAATCCGTTCGAGGAGATGGAGCGCATGATGGAGCGGATGCGCTCGATGATGAACGCGCTCATGCCGATCAGCTGGGATATGCCGCGTCCGAGCGATGTCAGCCCATTGGCTGTGGATATGACTAGCGACGAGAATAGCGTCACTATCCGCACGGCGCTGCCCGGCTTCAAGCAGGACGAGATCGATATCAGCGTGCAGGGTAACTTGCTGACCATCAGCGCCGAGAGCAAAGCCGAGCGCGAGGAGAAGCAAGCCAACTGGCATATCCGCGAGATGCGTTACGGCAAGTTCGCGCGCACTGTGTCGCTGCCCGAAGATGTGATGACCGATAAGGCTGAGGCGACGCTCGAAGACGGCATCCTGACCATCAAGCTGCCCAAGCAGAAGCCGAGCCCGGTCCACAAGATCGCTGTCACCGTCAAAAATCTGCTCGGCGGCAAGAAGAGCGAGTGAGTTCAACGCAGCAAGGGACGCGCTCAGCGTCCCTTGTGTTTTCTCCTCAGAGAATCTCGGTCGGATCGACATCCACCACCCAATGCGCTCCTGCTTCGCCGATCAAGCGCAATGGATCTGCGGTGCACGCGATGATGTGCCAATAGTAGACGCCGTCTAACCTTGCGAAAGGCGCCGCAGTCGGTCCGATCAGGCGCGTCGCGCTGAGCTTCTCCGTCGCGATGCGCGTGCGCAGCACCTCAGCCGCTGCTTCTGCCTCGCGCTGCGCCTGCGCAGGGCTGGGCGCGCTGAATAACAAGCGCACCAAGCGCTTGTAGGGCGGATAATCCAGCAAGTGGCGATATTCCAGCTCGCGCTGATAGAATGTCTCGTAATCGTGATGTGCCGCCGCCTGAATAGCGTAGTGCTCAGGCTGATAGGTCTGCAAGATGACCCTGCCGCCGCGCCAGCCGCGCCCTGCGCGCCCTGCCGCTTGTGTGAGCAGCTGAAACGTTCGCTCGGCGGCACGATAATCAGGTAGGCCGAGCGCCGTCTCCGCCAACATCACGCCGACGAGCGTCACGCGCGGCAAATCTAGGCCTTTCACGATCATCTGCGTGCCGACCAACACATCCGCCTCGCCGCTGGCGAAGCGCGTCCAGATCGCTTCGTGTGCGCCGCGTCCGTGCGCTGCGTCGCGGTCCCAGCGCAGCACGCGCGCGCTCGGGAACTCGCTCTCAACCGCCTGGGCGACGCTCTCCGTGCCTGCGCCAAAGTAGCGGATGCGCTCGCTGCCGCATTGCGGGCAATTCCGCAATGGCGCGCTCTGATGACCGCAATAGTGGCATATCAACTGACCGCCTTCGCCGCGCTTGTGGAAGGTGAGGGGGATATCGCAGGCAGGGCAGCGCGCCACATAGCCGCAAGCGCGGCACAAGATGAAGGTCGCCGTGCCGCGCCGATTCAACAAGAGCAATGCCTGCTCGCCGCGCTCAATCG
>JAGHYP010000181.1 GCA_017743585.1 Chloroflexota bacterium | reverse complement strand
CCGTCAGTTCACACGCTCGACGTGCCAGATTCGTTCAACACAATCTTGGTCGGCAGCGCGCAGCCGACCAGCATCACGACCTTAGCGGCACATCGCGACCGCCTGCCCGCTGAGTCGCCTCTGGCGCTGCGCCGCGCTTTGGCAGCAGCGGTTGAAGGCGCGCGCCCTTCAGTGCCTTCTGATGTCCTGTTCACAGATGATCGCGCGCCTGTTGAGACCATCATCAATCAGATGGTGATTGATTACCTGCTCAGCGGCAGCTTGCGGTAAGCTCTGAGCGCGCTTCCCTAGTAACACGCGCCGCGCGTGTTGTAGAATGAAGCGCATGTGAGGAATTCGCGCCTATGCTTGGGGGTAGTCGCCTGTGACGCCACCTATCGTCTTGATCGCCGATCTACGGCACTACGAAGGGCAGACCGTGACCGTGCGCGGCTGGCTCTACGACCGGACGGACAAGGGCAAGCTGCAATTTCTGAAAGTGCGCGATGGCTCAGGCATTGCCCAAGCCGTGGCGTTCCAAAAAGAGCTGCCTGAGGCGACTTTCAACGCGTTGCGTACCTTGCCGCAAGAGTCGTCGCTGATCGTGACAGGCACAGTGCGTGCTGATAGCCGCGCGCCGGGCTTTCCGGGCGGCTATGAGATTGGCATCACCGCCGCTGAGATCATTCAGGTCGCCGACGCATATCCGATCACGCCGAAAGAACACGGCATCGAGTTTTTGATGGATCATCGCCACTTATGGGTGCGCTCGTCGCGCCAGTGGGCGATCCTGCGCATTCGCGCCACGATCATCAGCGCCATTCGCAATTGGCTTGACGATCACGGTTATCTGCTGGTCGATACGCCGATCATCACGCCAACGGCCGGCGAATCCACCACTGAGCTGTTTGAGGTCAAATATTTCGACGACGTCGCTTACCTGACGCAGACAGGGCAGCTCTACAACGAAGCTAACATGATGAGCTTCGGCAAGGTCTATTGCTTCGGGCCGACCTTCCGCTCTGAGAAATCCAAGACGCGCCGCCACTTGACCGAGTTTTGGATGGTTGAGCCTGAGATGGCGTTCTTCTCGCTAGAAGACCTGATGGAGATGGAAGAGCAATTCGTGAGCGCTATTGTGCAGCGCGTCTTGGAGAAGCATCGGATGGAGCTGAGCATCCTAGGGCGCGATACGGCGCCGCTCGAGCGCGTGGTCCCGCCCTTCCCGCGCATCAGCTACGACGAGGCCGTAGAGCTCCTGAACAAATTGGCGGCTGAGGCCTCTGACCCGGCGCAGCAAGCGGCGCTGCGCATCACATGGGGCAACGATTTCGGCGCGCCGCACGAGACCGCGCTTGCGCAGCAATTCGACCGGCCTGTCTTCATCTACCACTATCCGACAGCAGTCAAGGCGTTCTACATGCAGCCTGTGGCGGGTCGCCCTGAGGTGTGCCGCAGCGTGGACTTGCTGGCGCCAGAGGGCTATGGCGAGATCACAGGCGGCAGCGAGCGCGTTCACGACCGAGCGCTGCTGGAAGAGCGGATTGCGCAGCTCGGCCTCAATCGCGAGCACTACGCATGGTATCTCGATCTGCGGCGTTTCGGCAGCGTGCCGCATGCGGGCTTCGGCTTGGGCTTGGAGCGCACTGTGGCGTGGATTTGCGGCTTGCCGCACGTCCGCGAGGCGATTCCGTATCCGCGTATGCTCAAGCGCACTTATCCATGACGTGAGAGGATGAAAAGTTATGGTGGACGGGCAAATCAGCGTCCCGGGCTTCACAATAGACCTCATGGCGTCGATCACGTGGTCGATCGTCGGCTTAATCGCGGGCGCGCTGGCGAGCATCCTGGCGCGCGGCAAGCTCTACGGGCTGATCCCGAGCATGATCATCGGGCTGCTGGGCGCTTTCATCGGCGGCTTCCTTTTCAACCTGCTCGGGATTGACGTGCCACAAAGCTTGGAAGGTGGCATCACCATTCGCTGGATCGATATCCTAGTGGCGTTTGTTGGCTCGTTCATCATCCTGGTCATCTATGGTTTCTTCTATCGGCGGCGTTAGCGGCGTTTGAGGCACTATGGCGGCGCTCTCTCTGCGCGAGCAACGCATACGGCTGAGCGCGTTGCTGGATGTGACCAGTCCAGTGGACGCGCCAACGGCTTACTACGCGCTTGATCACGATCCAAAGCGCTCGAGGTTAGCGCTGCGCACAGATGCCAGCGGCATGCCGCTCGGCTTCGCAGGTTGCTTCCAGACCGGCATCGATCTCTTCCGCCCGCTGATCGTGATGCAGTGCCGCCAAGCCGAGCTGGCCGCCGATCTGTTGGCAGAAGTGCTGACGGTCGGCCGCCAGTATCTGTTCTTCAGCAATCTGAACCAGTTGCCGTTGGTCGGCGGCAGCTTGCAGCTGAGCAACGAGCGCATCCTCTCGATATACGTCTTGGATTTGGCGCGTTTCAAGCCTGAGATCAACGTCTTGGTGCGCCTGAGAACGGCGCCGAACGGCACGCCTATCGCTGAGATCAGCAATGGCGGCTATCGAGCGGTGGCAGGCGTCAATTGGCAATCCTCAGGCTTCGCCGAGATTTACGTCCACACCGATCCTGAGGTGCGCGGGCGCGGCTGGGGGCGCAGCGTAGTCGCAGCTTGCACAGAGCGCGTGTGCGCCAGCGGGCGCGTGCCGCTATACCTGGTCGAGCCGAGCAACATGGAGTCGGTCAAACTGGCCGAGAGCATCGGCTATCGCGATACGGGCGCGCGGCAAATCTTCGCCGAAGCGCTCTACCTCGGTCACCCTGCGCGGCGAGCGGCACGACCATGAGCGTCAGGGCGACGCTGCTGATGCCCGAAGGCTTCCTATGGGGCTGCGCGACGTCGGCGCATCAGGTGGAGGGCGACTCGGTAGATGACTGGTCGCAGTGGGAGGAAGGCGCGGGCAGAATCTACCAGAATCAGCGCAGCGGCGCCGCCTGCGAGTGGTGGCGCGGGCGCTTCGCCGAAGATTTTGACCGCGCCGCGACCATGCGCAACAACGCGCAGCGCATCTCGGTTGCTTGGAGTCGGATCGAGCCGAGGGAAGGTCAATTCGATGAAGCGGCGCTTGGGCGCTACCGCGAGATGTTGGTGGCGCTGCACGACCGCGGCATGAAGCCGATGGTCACGCTGCATCACTTCGCCAATCCAATCTGGTTCGCCGAGCGCGGCGGCTGGCTTGCCGAAGATGCGCCCGTGCTCTTTGCGCGCTTCGCACGGCGCGCTGTAGAGGCGCTAGGCGACTTGTGCCAACTGTGGTGTACGATCAACGAGCCGATGGTGCTTGCTGCGCAAGGCTATCTGTTCGGCTATTGGGCGCCCGGCGTGAGAAGCTTGAAAGCGACCGTTCGGGTCGTCGCCAATTTGCTGCGCGCGCACGCCGCCGCCTATCACGCGATCAAGTCGGTGCAGCCGAACAGCCAAGTCGGCTACGCGCATCATCACATTGGCCTACAGCCGAAGGCGCCCGCCTTCTGGAATCGGTTTGCCGCTCGAGCTGCAGATCGGCTGATGAACCTCGGCTTCAACGACGCGCTGCTGACCGGCGTCCTCAAGCTGCCTTTTGCGCGCCCGATCGCAGTCGCCAGCGCCAAAGGCGCGCTCGATTGGCTCGGCGTGCAATACTATCAAGAGCGCTTGGTGACCTTCAATCCGCTCAAGCTGGGCAACGCCATCGGCACGGAGAAGCCGCGCGGCGTGCCTGTCGGCCCGAAAGATTGGGGCGGCCTTGTGCCGCAAAACCTGTTCAGCGTCATTGAGCGGCTCTACAAGCGCTACGGCAAGCCGATTTACATCACAGAGAGCGGCGTGCCCGACCCCGAAGACGCGCTACGCCGCCAATGGATCGTCGAGAGCGTGCGCGCCATCTGGAAAGCGCTTGGCTTCAATTATCCCGTGCGCGGTTACTTCTTCTGGTCGCTCTTGGATAACTTCGAATGGGCAGAAGGCTACGATCCGCGCTATAGCTTCGGCTTGTATCAGACCAACTTCGAGACTCAGCAGCGCACGCAGCGCCTGAGCGCCGTGCTTTACCGCGAGATCTGCGCGCTAAACGGACTGAGCGCCGAGATCGTGGCGCAGTACGTGCCTGAGCTGCTGCCCAAGCTCTTTCCTGGCTCAGCAGGCCTGCCGCAAGTGCGCTTGAAGGCGCGCGTCTAGGGCAGCTTGCTCAGGTTATCCATTGGCAGCACGGCCGCCAAGCTGATCGCAAACAGCGCGAAGGCTTGGCGCGACTGCTCAGCCTTCAATCAATCTGCCCGGCCAGATAGACTAGCATCTGCATAATTAAGCTAAGATCGAGCTGCCACCTAATAAGCGGAGCGTCAGCTCGATCAGCGAGCTCGGCGCGCTGTACAGGCGGCGCGCTCGCCAGATTCACAGCGCCTTCTCTATATCACAGCACCTTCTCTATCTGCGCCGTGCCGCGCTCAGTCGGCAACTGCGCCGACCACGCCGCCTTGCCGCTCGGCAAACTAGCCACCTGCGTGTAGCCTTGCGCGCGCAGCCAACTCGCCGCGATCTGAGAGCGATAGCCGCTGGCGCAGTAGACAACGAGCGGCTTATCGCGCGGTATCTCGGCAAGGCGGCGCGGCAGATGGGCAATCGGGACGTTCAGCGCGCCGCTGATGTGCAGCTCGGCGTACTCGGTCGCGCTGCGCACGTCTAGCAACGTCACTTCGCGCAGCTGCGCCGCCAAGCGCTCAACGTCGATCAGCGGTAGTGACTCGGCAGAGTCTTGCACGGCGTCTGCCGTCACATAGCCGCGAACATCATCCACGCCAATGGCGCGCAGCGCGCTCAACAGCTCAGGCACGTCCGAGCCGCGCTCTGCCACGAAGTAAAATGGCTCATTGTAATTCACAAGACAGCCGACATACGTGCTGAAGGTTGTGCTCGTGGCAGGGATGCTGATTGTCTTAGGGATGTGCGCCGCGCGGAACGCCTGCCCAGCGCGAAAATCCGCCACGAACGCGCCTTCAGCCAACAAAGCGTCTAGCTCAGCGCGGCTCAGCGGTCGGGGCATGGGTAGCTCGCTGCGCAACGGCGCGCCGTGCTTGTTGACGCGCTTCATGCGTGCGAAGTAGCGCGGCGCTTCGGGCTGATCCGCCAGCAGCCATGCCACAAACGCCGCTTCATCTTCGAACTGGAAAGCGGGATTGAACAATTTCTCGTAGCCGAGCGTGGTGGAGGGCATTGCGCCGAGCGCCTTGCCGCAGGCGCTGCCTGCCCCGTGCCCCGGAAAGATTTGCAGGTAATCCGGCAAGCGCTTGAAGCGCTGCAGAGTGGCGAATTGCTGCCGCGCGCCGATCTCCTTCGTGCCGAGCATGTCCGCCGCTTCTTCCAGCAGGTCAGGGCGACCGACGTCGCCGACGAACAGGCAGTCGCCAGTGAAGATGCCAAGCGGCTTATCGGCAACAGCCGTATCAGTGACCATGAAACTGATATGCTCAGGCGCGTGGCCGGGCGTGTGCAGCACCTCCACCTTCACCTTGCCGACTGTCCACCAGTCTCCGTCGCGCACCAAGACGGCGCCTGCGGCATCGGCGTAGGTGTATTTCCACTCAGCCGTGCCCATATCGCTCAGGTAGAGCGCCGCGCCTGTCAGCGCCGCCAGCTCGCGCGCCCCGCTGACAAAATCGGCATGGATGTGCGTCTCGGCCACGTGCGCGATGCGCAGACCGCGCGCCTCAGCCGCTTTG
>JAGHYP010000180.1 GCA_017743585.1 Chloroflexota bacterium | reverse complement strand
GGTTGCGGCTGACTTCCGCGAGCATGTTCGGATCGTTGTAATGGGTGACTGCCAGCACAATTGCGCGCGCGCGCTTGCTCGGATTGCTGCTCTTGAAGATGCCGCTGCCCACGAAGACGCCATCCATGCCCAGCTGCATCATCAGCGCAGCATCGGCAGGCGTGGCAATGCCGCCAGCGGCGAAGTTGACCACTGGCAGGCGACCGTGCATCGCCACCTCGCGCACCAACTCGTACGGCGCCTGAATGGCCTTGGCGTAGCTGAACAGCTCATCTTCGTCCATGCTGGTCAGCCGCCTGATCTCGCGCTGAATGGCGCGCGCGTGGCGGACTGCCTCGACCACGTCGCCGGTCCCCGCCTCGCCTTTGGTGCGCAACATGGCGGCGCCTTCCGCGACTCGGCGCAGCGCCTCGCCAAGATCGCGGCAGCCGCACACGAACGGGACGCGAAAGCGATGCTTGTTGACGTGATTCTCTTCATCGGCAGGGGTCAGCACTTCGGATTCGTCAATGAAGTCCACGCCCAGCGCCTCTAGAATCTGCGCCTCGACAAAATGACCGATGCGGCATTTCGCCATCACAGGAATTGTGACCGCTTCCATGATGCGCAGGATCACTTCAGGATCGCTCATGCGCGCCACGCCGCCCTGCGCACGGATATCGGCAGGCACGCGCTCCAGCGCCATGACCGCGCATGCGCCCGCTTCCTCAGCGATCTTGGCTTGCTCGGGCGTCACCACGTCCATGATCACGCCGCCCTTGAGCATCTGCGCCAAGCCGCGCTTTTCTGTTGTCAAGTCAGGCTGTGCCGCTGTGCCATGTGTGCCATTTGCGCTCGTCATTGCTTGCAACCCTTTCTGAAATCTCTCTCTTCTAGCAAAAGATAGCAGGCGGCTGCGCGCTGCGTCCAGACCAAGTTAGACCAGTCGTGGCGCACGCTGGGCACATAAACGCAAAGCGCCCACCTTGCGGTGAGCGCCTCGCTCAAAGAGACTGCGTAGAATTAGCTGGCACGCAAGTTGAGAGCGCCGGCGATGGTCGAGAACACATTGCCGATGACTGGGCCCAGGACGGTCAAGATGACGATCACGACAATGGCGACCAGCACGAGGATGAGCGCGTACTCGACGAGGCCTTGGCCCTCTTCACGTGGTAGATATAGCATAGCTACAACTCCTTGAAACTGATAAGTGCTTCTTGATCGAAGCCATCTACACTATAGCACCTCTGACAAGCCGAGTCAACAAGATGAAGCATAACGATTGCATAACGATCTGGAAATTCGTTCATAATCGCGTCCTCTAGGCTACTGCGGAAGCGCGCCGAAATGCGCTCCGATTGCAATTGGCGCCGCGCTATCCAGTGCGAGCGCGTAAATTGCGCCGTCGCCGCCGCTGAGCATCACGCCGCCTTCGAAGACTTGCCATAGCCCGTTATACGGCTGCTCGCCCGTGACCGCCCAGCCGAGCGCCTCGCGCACCGCGGGATTGGCGCGCCACACTGCGCCAAAGCCGCGAACCGGCTGCATGAGCGGCTCAGGCGGCTGCAAGCTCGGATCGCGATCGGGCTGACCTTCCGTCCAGCCGTCAGGGAACTTCCAGACTGTGTCGGCGGCCGCGCCGCGCGCCCGCAGCGCCAGGGCATAAATCTCGCGCGTGTCGCGCCAGAACATGACGCCGCGCTCAAAGGTTTGAGTCACGATTGTGACGCTGATTGGTTCGGCGCGCGGGCAGCCTAGCCGCGCGCGGACGATCGGGTCGGCGGCGGCGCGCGCGAATGGCGCCGCCACAGCGATTACGCAGTCGCTCAATACATTGACGGCAACTGGCGGCACGCTGATGACGCTCGGCGGCACATTGACGCTGACCAACGGATTGGCAGCTTGGCGCGTGGTCGCCAATGACGGCAAAGTGATGATCAGTGGCGCGCGCGTGCCGCTGCGCGCGAGCGGCGTCCCGAATCGAGCGGTCGGATCGCCCATGAAGACGCCGCGCACAGGCGTCGGCGTGGCTGTAGCGCTCGGCGTGACGCTCGGCGTCAGCGCGTGCGCAGCTTGCGTCGCCTGCAGCGCTGCCGCGTTGAGCGTCGGCGTGCGCGGCAAGGTCGCCAAAGCCTTCGGCAACGCCTCGAAGCCGAGCAAAGCAGCATCGCCGCTTGGCGGCGCGCTCGTCTGGCACGCGCTCAGCGCCAGGAGCGCACAACATACTAGCGCAACGCGCCCTATTCGCATGGTCTCACCTCGCTCAGCGCGATCTGGCGCGCCTCGAAGCTCTCAAAAGCCCCATCTTCTCGCTGCCAGTATAGCCCAAGCGCGATGCGCGTTCCATTTGCTGCCATCGGCAGCCAGTAATGATCGCGCACCTGCTCGCCGACTTCCCACAGCGTCGTCGGATACCAGCCGTAGACAGGCGCGCGGCTATCTGCCTGAGTCAGCGGCACGGGGCTCTCCGCGCTCAGCAGATGCACGAAGACGCTCAGATCGCGCTCAGGCTTGCGCACAGCCGCCCACGCCACGTCCAACAAGTAACCGCCCTCAGCGCGACAGGCGCGCAAGCTCGCCAAGCCGACGCCGCCTGTCACTTCCAGCGCGTCGCTTGTGCGCTGCGGCAGCGTGCTGATCTGCACCACGCCTAGCGCAGGTGCGCTCAGATGCACTGCGCCTAGCTGTGCGCGCCACCACTCAAGCGGAAAGCGATAGAACGTATCGCGCAGTGTGTACAGTGCGCCTTCACGGCTGAGCGCCGCCAGATCGGCAGTGTGCTTCACTAAGCGCAGATCGGCGTTCTCGCCCGTCACGTAAATCGAGAAGGCGACCGCTGTATGGCGCGGCCCCCACGGCAACATTAGGATCGCCTGCCCTTCGGCGCGCGGAATGCGCCGCGCCGCTGCAATTGCTTCCACGCCGATCGGGTCGCGCGTCAGCGCCGTCACAAATTCTGTGCTGGTCGCGATCAGCACAACCGCGTTCAGCGCCGCCAGCGGCAAGCCGCTGATGTAGCGCACGCGCGCTCCCAGCCATGACCACGCCACGCCGAGCGCTAACATCAGCACGACGACCATGCCCATCGCCACTGCCTCAGGCATCACCACACGATGCAACGCGCTCAGCCACAGCAAATGTGCGCCGAAGACGAGCCACAGCAGAGTGCCTACGCGCCGACTCCGCCTGAAGCACGGCAGCGCGACGAGCGCCGCAGCGCACGGCACCAAGCCGATAGGCGAAAGCTCCGCCAGTAAGATTCTGAGCGTGCTGTTGATATTCTCGAGGACGCCTGATAGGTCGGCGGGCAATCTGAACAGAAATGCCGCCTCTGCGCCTGTGAACTCGTGCCAGAAGCCTTGCCACGTGCTCGGATCGCCATACACCCAGGCTGCGCCTGCCTGCGCCCGCAACGGCAGATACACATACGGCAGAAAACCCGCTGCGCCTGTCGCCAGCGCCGCCAGCGCCGTCAAAATCGTGCGGCGCGGCTGCGCCTTGAGCGCCTGCCAAGCCTCGGGCAGCACTGCGTAGAGCAGCGCAGGGATCAGCAAGGCGATCAGGCGGTGATGCGCAACGCCTAGGCCGCCAATCAACGCCAGCAGCATCAGCCGCCGATAGATTGGAATGCCGCGCCATACCGCCAATGCGATCAAGCTCAGCTGGAAGACCGTGTTCAAGCTGTAGACTTCTGGCACGACGGCGTGAAACCAGATCGTGCGCGCCAAGCCGAGCAGGAACGTGCAAGCCGCTGTCACGATCAGGTCGCCGCTCAGGTGCAGCAATAAGGCGAAGAAAATGCCGAGCGCGACCACGTGCCAGAGCGTGCTGTGCAAGGTCGGCGCGAACTCGGACGCGACGCCGAGCGCGCGCAAGGCGCTCACGAACAGATTGCCGCTAATCGTCCAAAGCGGATAGCCGCTGTGATGCAGCGTTCCCCACACATTCAGCGTCACTTGCGCCTCGCCGACGTCGTCCATGTATGGATTCTCGCCGCCGCCAACCTGCCTGAGCATGGTCGGCGCGTAGATGGTCAGGGATAGCGCGTAGACGCCAAGCAAGAGCAAGGCGGCGCGGCGCAGGTTCGGTCTGGAGAGCGCGTCTGCCTTCACGAGCGGTTGATCATTGCGCGCCGCAGGTCGCCTAACCTGCGAGCTAGGGCTCATGCGCTACGTTCGACATCAGCAAGCCACGCAAGACGAGCGCCACTCCGACCGCGATCAACACCAAGCCGATCAGCGTATCGCCGACCTCAGCAATGCCTTGCGACGCCAAGAGCAAGCTGAGCGCTGCGCCGAGCCACGCCGCCGCGAAGATGATGCCGCGCGGCTGCCGTCGCAGCAACGCGATCAGAAACCAGAGCGCGCCGAAGGTGCTGGCCGCCACAGGCGCGACCGCATAAAAGCCTGCTGGCATCAGCTCCAAGTTGATCAGCAGCCATGCGACGCCGAGCAGGGCGACGCCGAGAATGCCGAGCAGCACTGAGCCCTGCAGCGTGAACGGCAGGCGCGGCCGCGGCGGAATCAAGCGGCGCAACGCGTTCTCGGCGTCAGGTTGCGCAGCACGGCGGCGCACAGCTAACTCCTAGCGGGCTCAGCGGGCGGCGGCTGAAATTCAAGGCAGCGCGCACCGCGCGCGCCGATGATCAAGGCGTAACGCACGTTGCGCGGCACCTCCAAGCGGTCGCCAGGGCGCAAGACCACGCGCTGATTCAAGTCAGGCAGGATCGCCTCTAGGCTGCCTTCCACGCAATATAGCACTTTGTCGTGCGCATGGCTGCGCAGCGGGTAGCGGAAATTGGCTGGTTGTGTCCAAGTGTAGGGCTGCACGCCTTGCTGCTTCAGCTGCAGGCGGATCGCCTGCTCGGTCGGATGGCTGCTGCCGCGCCACCGCAGCAGGTGCACAGCTGCTGTACGAACGTTCACAGCGCTCGTTGTCCTCGTCATCGCCCACCCTGTTCAGTCAGGTTCTTATCGCAATGTTTTTTCCAAAATCCAACACGGCTCGTTCACGTAGTGCGTGACGCCTTCATGATCTACGTAGCTCCAGCGCCCTGCGTCCTCGGCGATGACCCGGAAGCCATGGCGCTCGTAGAGGCGGCGCGCGCCCACGTTCTCCTTCGCCGCCGCAATGCTGACCGAAGCGTAGTTGCGCTCGCGCAAGAGCATCTCTGCCTCGCGCAGCAGCGCCGAGCCGATGCCTTGCCGCTGAAAAGCGTCCATCACGCGCAGCGAGTACAGGTAGGCGTGCTTGCGCCCCGCGCGCCCGAAGCCGTCGTGGCTCTCCAGCTGGATGAAAAGCTGCCCAATCGGGAAGCCGTTCACATCGGCGAGCAGCATCAGGCGCCGCCCGCGCAATTGCTCCTCATAAGTGCGCTCAAAAACGCGCCGAAAGTGCGTGTATTTGCCGTACCATTCCAGCTTGGGCAGATCTTCGCGCTCGGCAAGGCGGAAGATCACCTGCATCTGCAGGCAGAGCGTACGGCGCTCAAGCGTGGTCATCCTATCGGCTCAATCAGGCTATCTCAGCTAGTATGCGCCTCTTCGATCCATTGTCTGAGCAGGGCGTGTTGTGCCTCAGGCGTCTCTGCGTCGCCGTCTAGCACGGCGTCGCGCAGCCGAGCGAGCAGTTTACCGAAAAGTGGACCGGGTTTCAAGCCCAGCGCGCGCAGAAAGTTGCCATCGGCGGCCAAGCGCACATGGCGCCAGACGTGCAGGTAACGTTGCGCGCGAGAGAGATCGAGCGGCGTGCCGAAGAGCGCAGCAGCGAGGATCGCTTCAGGGCAGAACGGCTCGAGTGCGCGCACGATCTGGCTTGGCGGCGCCTCAGGCAGCAACGCCGCGAAAGCGAGCCGCGCGCGATGCACTTCTGAGAGCGC
>JAGHYP010000179.1 GCA_017743585.1 Chloroflexota bacterium | reverse complement strand
GAGCGCGGCGGGCTCAGCCACTTTTTGAGCGGCTCTCTCCAGTTCCTCAATTCTCTTGGCTGCTTCGAGCGCAGCAGCCTGCGCGGCGCGCAGCGCCTCTTGCAACGCTCTGGCTTGCTTGAACTCTTCGGCGCGCAACGCCTGCGCCTGCTCCAGCTCCTTGATGAGCGCCTCTTGCTCGCGCTGCATCTCGCGAAGCATGTCCACTTCTACTGAGAGCGTCGCGAGGACTTTGCCGCGCGGGCTGACGATCAAGCTCTCGCCGCCGAAGCGCAACGCGACATCCTCGCCAATCCGATTGGCGGCCGCGAGGAAGATCGCGTTCTCGTAGGCGCGCGCGCGCGCATAAACGCGCCATTCGTCAATGTACTGCTGCTCCCAGCTGCCAAGGCAGCACACTAGCTCGGCGCCTTCCAGCGTCATGGCGCGCGCCACTTCGGGGAATGCCAAATCCGAGCCGATCATCATCCCGATCTTGCCAATCTCGCCCGTGTCGAAGACCGGGATTTTGAAGCCCTCGCGGAACACCATGCGCTCTTCACCGCGCAGATGCACCTTGTGATAGACGCCCAGCAGATCGCCGCTCGGCCCGAGCAGGACGGCGCTATTGTAGAGAATGCTCTCGACTTTCTCTTTGGTCGGCATGCCGAAGGCGAGATAGACCCCTGCATCGGCGGCGCGCTGCGCCAGCAGGTTCACAGCGGCGCCCGGCACGCGCTGCGCCAGCTCCGTGAATTGCATCCCAAGCTCATAGCCGCTGATCGCCAGCTCGGGGAAGACGATCAGGTCTACTTTTTGGTCGCGGACGATATCGGCGATGTAATCGGACATCTTCACCAGATTGTCGCCGACTCGGCCTAACTCTGGCTTCATCTGGACAGTTGCAACAGTGATTTCGCGCATTTAGCACCTCTGTGCGATTTTGCAAGGCAGGGAAAACCTCTCGCGAGCGGCGCTCAGTCGAACGTCCGTTCACGAGCGTTCAGTTTTACCACACTTTTGGCGAGTTGAACAGAGCGCCCATGGCCGACTGCGTCAAAACGTGCCATCAACAAGCCTGATCAGCCATAGCGCGCCGTCGCGCGCTGAGCGCAGGACAAGCTGCTGGCCGTTCGGCGCGACTGACCACTCATCGTTGGCGATGTGCAGCAGAGCGGCGTCGCCTGTCAGAGGCACGTCGCGCCCGCTCTTGATGTTGTAGCGATGCAACGCAGGTCTCTCGCTCAGGTACGGTATGTAGAGCAGATGCTCGGAATCCTGCCAGCGGAAACTGCCCACAAACGGCAGCTTTTGCGCCCTCGCGCCCTGCCGCGTGGCGAGGACGTAAACGCCTGAGTCCTCAGGGCGCTGCTGAAATGGCAGTAAGAACGCCACGTGGTCTCCGCCGGGCGCGACGCTCAGCCGCCGCAGGTTATCGAAGCTGCCGAGCTGAACCGTGCTCCCATCGGCAAGGTGCAGCACGCTGAGTGTGTGCCGTTGCGTGCGTGGCGCCACTTCTACCAAAAGCAGACGCTCTTCATCAAGCCAATAGACCTCGCCGCCGCGCTGTATGCGCACGCGACGCGCCTCGCCGCTCAGCTCGCCGATCCAAATTTCCGTGAGCGGCTGCCCGCTCGGGAAGTAATCGCCGTTGCGGATGTGCCACAGCAACCGCTCGCCGCTCGGCGAGAAGGTCAACCACGTCCCGCGCGTGGGCAATCGCGTCCGCTTGCCGCTGAGACGATCTATCAAGACGCCGCGCCCGTTGTCGTTCGCGAAAGCATGACGACCATCGGGCGAGTGAACGAGCGGGAAATGCTCGCTTGGCGCATCGAGATAGGCGAGCTCGCCATCGGGCTGCCACCACGCGCCGCTGCAGCAATCAGGCTCGGTCAGGCGGACGCCTTCAAAGGCGGTCACAGGCGGCGTGCGCAGGGCAGGCGGCGTGTAGGGCGTCGGCGCAAGGCGCTGCGTCGGCGGGTAGGCGCGACTGTAATTGTTGAGCAGCGCGTCGCCCATCTTGATGATCGGCTGATCGAAAATGCTCTGCCAACGGCGTGGGGCGCTCAGGTCGCGCGCGAAGGCGATGCCGATCGGCCGCCCGAGCTGCGCCAGACGATCCCAACCTGCCTCAATCAACAGCGCAGGATTGTAGACCGTTCGGTAATCGAGCGCGCGAATCTCTAGGTGCAAGTGCGGGCGCGATTGGCAGGTCAGGTCAGGATCGCCGACCTCGCCGACCACTTGCCCGCGCTGCACAGGCTGCCCGACCGTCAACGGCGAGCGCGTCCGCAAGTGACCGTACACAGAAACGTAGCCGAGCGCCTCGTGCTGGATGACTAGGTTGTGCGGCCCCGCGCCGAACAGGTCGCTATCCACGTAGCGCACCACGCCATCGGCAATGGCGAGCACAGGCGTGCCGCATGGCGCTTCAAAATCCACGCCGAAGTGCAGCCCTTGCCCTGCCGCGTACCAGTACTTGCCGTAGACGAACGCCTCTTGCGTGTTGCCGTAGTGTTGCTCAAGCAGCCAAGTGTTCACGCCTGAGGGCGCGGCAAACGGCAAGCTGAACGGTCGCTCTAAGGCCTGTCGCGGCGCGCCGAGCAGACTCGGCAAGAGCAGCAGGCTGCATAGCGCGCTCAGCGCTCCGATACGCCCGCTTATGGCGCTGTGTTCCCTCTCGGCAACACGCCGAGCCTGCCGACCGTCACGCGGATGTTTGGCACGTACGTCCAGCCGCGCAAATCCTCATAGCTCACATAGACCCATGCTCGGTTGCTGCTCAGCTTGAGAATTTGGACGGTCGCGCCTTTGGGGATCACGCCGATGCGCTCGCCGTTCAAGCTGGGGAAACGGCGCACGAGCGCATTATTCAGCGCGATCCCGCGCACTTCGAAAGGCTGGACGGCAGGCAACTGCCCTGCTGCAGCATCTGCGCCGCTCGGGGCGAGGGCAGGCGCCTCGATCACCTCGCGCATGCGCGGCAAACTGGCCGGGTTGCCACCATAGAGATAAATGACCCGACGGGACATCCAGCCGCGCGCTCCGTTGCCCAGATCGAGCAAGTACCACGTCTCGAGGCCGAAGTCGCCGTTGCGCCCAATCGCCGTGAAGCGCTGGTTCTTGAACGCTTCGCCGATGGTCGGGAAATTTGTGCCCGGCCCGCTGCGAATGTTGGCGCGATCCACGATCACGACCGCCTTCAGAGGGGGCGCTGCGGGCGGCGCAGGCGTTGCGGGCAATGGAGCAGCGCCCGGCGCGCCGCCATCGCCGCCTGCGATCACTGTCCAATCGAATAGGACGCCCGCATCGCCGATGCCTTCGTAGTAGTCCACGATGATCTCATACGTGCCAGCGCTCAGCGTCACGTCCGCCGTGTTGACCGTGAAGCCGCCAACTGCTGGCGTGAAGCGATCAATGATGATATTGCCGTTGATAGCGACGCGAATGCCGTCATCTGCGCCCGCGCGGAAGCGATACGTGCCGTCGGCAAAAGTGATGCGGTTATACCAGCGCACGCTGAAGTTATCGCCCGGCAAGCCGGGCGCTGGCACGCCCGTCCCCCAGTTGAACAGGATAGCGGGATCGATCCGATACAGCACAGGGCTGCCGCTGAAGTTGGGGTTCGGCCAGTAGTAGCCTTCCCAGTTTGAGCCTGTGATGCCCTGCGCCCGCGCAGGAGTGTCTTCCAGAGCGGCTGCGCCCAAGCCAAGCGCGATGAGCGCCGCGATGAAAAGCCGCCCGAAGGTCGAATGTTGCATCTTCTGAACCTCGTCTCTCCAATTGCAAAGCATCGCGTTAATCATAACTTTCTCTGCCAAACTGACAAAGGAGCAGTGGTGTATCGTCAGGAAATGCCTTAGAATTCTGCCGGGCATCAGCGATTGCGCAAGGCAAGAGGAACATGGACGAGGAAAACGTACTCGAAGCGCTCTATCAGGCGCGCCGAGCGGGTGTGCCTGTGGCATTGGCGATTGTGGTGCGCACACAAGGCTCAATGCCGCGCCATGCAGGCACGAAAATGCTGATTTACAGCGATGGCAAGATCGTCGGCACAATTGGCGGCGGCGCGATGGAAAGTCGCGTGATTCAAGATGGCTTGGCGGCGCTCGCCGACGGTCAGCCGCGCTTGGTCACGTACCGCCTCAACGACCTGCGCGACGGCGATCCGGGCGTTTGCGGCGGCAGCGCCGATATCTACATCGAACCGCACGGCGCGCCGCCGACTCTGGTGGTGATCGGCTGCGGGCACGTCGGCAAAGCGCTGGCAGAGCTGGGCAAGTGGCTCGGCTTCCGCGTGATCGTCAGCGATGATCGCCCTGAGCTGTGCAGCCCTGAGCATATTCCGAACATGGACGGCTATGTGGTCGCGCCGCCGAGCGAGGTCGCTGCGCGCATCCCGCTCACAGCGCAGACTTACATCGCAGCCGTCACGCGCGGCTTGCCTGTGGATGAGCAACTCTTCCCGCCGCTGCTGAGCGCCCCTGTGCCATACATCGGCTTGATCGGCAGTCGCCGTCGCTGGGCGCTGACGGCGAAGGCCTTAGAAGAGCGCGGCATCAGCCGCGAGCAGATCGCGCGGGTGCGCGCGCCAATCGGCTTGGAGCTGAACGCCGAGACCCCGCGCGAGATCGCGCTCAGCATCATGGCGGAGATCGTCATGCTGCGCAACGGCGGCGACGGCAAGCCGATGCAATGGCTTGGCACGCCGCAACAAGCCGAGACTCAGTGACTCAGTGAAATAAGCCGTCTAGCTCGGCAGTGCCGCGCATCTCCATCGGTTGGCTGAAGATGAAGAACGCCGCCAGCAGCAGCGCCAAGAAGAGCAGCGCATATGGCAGAAAGGCGAGCTGCGCGCGCGTCACGCCGTACTCGCGCACAGCAATCTGCCGCGCCAAGATCAGGCTGAGCAAGTAGCCGCTGATCAGCAAGATCACCTGCACAACGGCGAATTGCTCAGCGCTGCCAATAGCGCCCAGCTGCCAATTCACCTGCGTACCGAAGATCGTCACGCCGTGATCGAGCAAGAAGTTGTGGAAGAGGGGCACAATCACCAGCGCGCCGATCGCGAAATGAAAGCCGTAGTGCGCTGCCCAGATGCCCGCGCCTATCGGCACGAAGGCGGGCGCGAAGGCGGCAAACGTATCGCGCAGCAAGCGCGGGCGACTCCGTTTGCCCGTCAGCGCATTCGCCAGCCATGCCGCGCCGAGGCCGAGCAAAGCCGGCAGCGCAACGCTGCCTGCGAAGAAGAGGATCAGCAAGAGAAGCCACTCGGCATCTGTGCCGAGCGCCAATGCCATCTCGCGCAGCAGCGCGTAGACCGGCGGCACCATGCCGAAGGCGTTCACAATGCCCATGAACGCCAGCGCGACCAGCAGAAAACTCACATCCCAGCGCTTGGGCAGCGCGCGCGGCGTCTGCAGCTCGCGCAATGGCGAGCGCACGCCTAAGATCACGTTATCGTGCGGGCAGGCGCGCGCGCAATCTAGGCAGAACGTGCAATCCATGTTGCTCTTCACTTGCGGCGCGTAGAGTAACGTGCCGCAGCCCAGCACGCCGCGCGAGTCGTGCCGCACAGGCGGGCGCGCGCCGCTCTGCTCGACCAAAATCACGGGCTGGGCGCTATAGCTGCCGTTGATGCACTCCTTGCCAATGCACGTCTGGCACGTCTTCGGATCGCGCACCCCGATCTGCAGCGGCGAGAGCGCGCTGTAAGCGAAATTGAACGCGCCGAGCGGGCACACATACTTGCAAAACGGCGACTCGCGGAAGAGCAGCTCCAGCGCGAACGAGGCGACAAAATAGGCGACGATCGCCCACGCCGTCAGCATCGGGCTGGCCCACATATCCGTGACTTCGTAAAGCCAGAAGATCAGGAACAAGCCGCCGATGGCGGGCCATTTGT
>JAGHYP010000178.1 GCA_017743585.1 Chloroflexota bacterium | reverse complement strand
AGATGTGTATAAGAGACAGGTGATCTCCAGCGCCTGCTCGGCAGTGTCGGGCTGCGCGATGTACAGGTTGCTCACATCCACGCCGATGCGCTCGGCGTAGACAGGGTCGAGCGCGTGTTCCATATCCACAAAGGCGCAGATGCCGCCGCGCGCCTGCGCCTCAGCAATAACGTGCAAACAGAGCGTGGTCTTGCCGCTGCTCTCAGGCCCGTAAATCTCTGTGATGCGCCCGCGCGGAATGCCACCAATGCCTAGCGCCAAATCTACGGCGAGCGAGCCTGTTGGCACGACATTCACGCGCAAGTGTTGCGCATCGCCAAGGCGCATGATCGTGCCTTCGCCGAAGCGCTTGGTCAGCTCTTGAACAGTTTTCTCAATTGCCTGATCGCGCGGGTTCGCCTCAGGCGCCTCAGCGGCAGGCATGGTTGGTTTCTTCGGTTCTCGTGGCACAGTCAGGTCTCCTGGCGCTAAGTGCAACAAACGTTCTACAGCATAGCGCGAAGCGCGCCGAAAGTCAAGGCGAAGAAGCCGCTCAGCGCGTCACAGCCTGACCTGAAAGCTGCGCACTGCCTCGATCACACGCGCCTGCATCGACTCGTCCAGATCGTTAAAGAACGGCAGGCGCACCAACTGATCGCTGATCCGTTCCGTCACGGGGCAATCGCCAACTCGGCCGCCGAATTTCCTGCCCATATCCGAGAGATGCAGCGGCAGGTAATGAAAGACGGCGAGGATGCCTTGCGCTTTCAAATGCGCAATGAAGGCTTGCCGCACTTCTAGCGACGGCATCAGCATATAGAACATATGGTATGCCTGCTCGCAGTGATCAGGCACGTACGGCAGCTGGACGCCGTTGCGCAGCGCCCAATCGCGCAGTTCGACGGCGTAGGTCTCCCAAATGCGCCGACGGATGCCTTGGATGCGCTCGTGGACTTCGAATTGTGCGTACAGAAAGGCTGCCAGCAGGTCTGAGGGCAGATAGCTCGAGCCGATATCCACCCAAGTGTATTTATCCACCTGACCGCGAAAGAAGCGGCTGCGATTCGTGCCTTTTTCGCGGATGATCTCGGCGCGCTCGATGTACTGCACGTCGTTGATCAGCAGCGCGCCGCCTTCGCCGCAGGTGAAATTCTTGGTCTCGTGAAAGCTTTGCGTCGCCAAGGCGCCAAACGTGCCGAGATAGCGCCCGCGATATTTGCCGAACAAGCCGTGCGCGTTATCCTCCACAACAGCCAGATTGTGCTGCGCCGCAATCGCCATGATCGTGTCCATCTCGCAGCCGACGCCGGCGTAGTGAACTGGCACAACCGCGCGCGTGCGCGGCGTGATCAGGCGCTCTAGCTGCCGCTCATCCAAGTTGAGGGTGTCAGGTCGCACATCGGCGAAGATCGGACGCACGCCGCGCAGCACAAAAGCGTTCACTGTCGAGACGAAGGTGAACGATGGGAAGATCACCTCATCGCCCGGGCCTAGGTTGAGCAGTAGCGCCGCCATTTCCAGCGCGTGCGTGCAGCTTGTGGTCAGCAGTGCTTTCGGAACGCCAAGCTGTTGCTCGAGAAAAGCGTGACACTTCTTGGTGAAGCTACCATCGCCTGCCGCATGACCATTGGCGATTGCTTGCAGGATGTAGGCTTGCTCGTTGCCCAGAATGCATGGGCGATTGAACGGAATTGTGATCACAGCTCACGTGAACCATTTGTGGAAGGTGTAGTAAAACTGCATCGGCTCAAAGCCGAGACGCACCCAGACTTTCTGCACAGCTAGATTAGTGATCTGTGTAGAGACCACGGTTTCGTTCATCCCATTCTCTAGGCACCACTGCATCGCGTGAACAACGAAGGAACGGTAAATGCCCCTCCTTTGAGCGCTAGGCACAACGCCAATTAGAGGACATTCACCTTGCGTCGAGGTGTTGCGCCGAAGCGTTGCAAAGCCGACTAACTGCCCGTCTAACTCGGCGACCAGCACTTCATCCGCCACTGAGCGATCTAGGCACGAGCGCTCTGCCCAAGAGACATATGCCGCATCGCAAGCTGCCTGATCGAGGCGCGGATCGGCGTGATAATGACCGTAGTAACCTTGAAAAGCCTGCGCCGCAATCGCGCGCACAGCCGCTTCCTCGCCGCTTCGCACAGGGCGGATCAGCGCAGCATCTTGCGGCTCAGGTATCGGCGTCCGCGTCAGGTCGCGGCGATAGTAGACAAGTGTGTCCATCAATTGAAAGCCGAGCGCTTCAAGCTGCTGAACAAAACGAATGGCTTGGCTCGGCGTGCGCGCGATCAGCATATCAATCGCCTGCTCGCGGCAGAAGGCGAGCGTCTCCTCGAGCGTTTCCGCTGTCAGCGCATGGTTGCGCGCCACGCGAATGCCAAAACGCGCCTCATCAATAGCCGAGCGCATGACGCCCGTTTTTTGCTCAGTCACTTTTCAATCTCCTTCACAGGCATTTCGTGCCGCACCACTTGCCTGACGACGCTACTTGGTCGCTCCATGCTGCGGAAGTGCATCCGTGCCAAGTACTCGCCCATGATGCCCAGCGTGAATAACTGAACACCTGAGAAGATCGCGATGATTGAGGCGAGAAACGGAAAGCCAGGCACGCTGCCGCCTTCAGTAAGGTATCGCACAATGACGTACAGGAAGACGAGCACGCCAAAGCCCGTGAACACGAAGCCGAGCAAGCTCGCCAATTGCAGCGGCAGCGCGCTAAAGCCTGTCATCATGTTGAACGTATGTACAATTAGCTTGCGCAGCGTGTAGTTGGACTTGCCGAAACGGCGCGGCGCATGCTCAACTGTCACAGCCGAGAAGCGAGTCGTTCCCCAGGTCAGCAGCACGTCAATTGAGACGTAAGGACTGTTATAGTGCTGGAAAGCTCTGCGTATCTCAGCGCGGAAGGCGCGGAAAGCGCTCACTTTGCGCCCTATCTGCACGCCCATTGCGCTTTGCAGCGCCAGCTTGGTCACTTGCGAGGCGAGATCGCGCAACAGACCGTGCTGTTCTCGCTCAGGCACGCCGTAGACCACGTCGTAGCCTTCCTCGAGCGCCGCCAGCAACTTCGGAATCTCGGCAGGCGGATGCTGTAGATCATCGTCCATTGTGATGATGATATCGTGCTTGGCAGCGCGGATGCCACACAACAGCGCGTTGTGCTGACCATAATTGCGCATCAGGTCAATGCCTGTGATCCAAGTATAGCGCCCCGCAAGCGCCTGAATGACTGCCCAGCTTTGGTCGCGGCTGCCATCGTTGACCAAGATCAGCTCAAATGGCGCGCCATAGTCGGTGAGCGCTTCCTCAAGTGCTTGCACCAACAAAGGTAAACTCCGCTCGCTATTGTACACAGGCACGACGATTGAGAGCGACTCGGGCATAGCGTCCTTTCAGCAGATTATCATCCTGTAACGCTCAAGCGCGGTTGCCATAGCCACACGCGCTGAGCAGTCGCTTCCGATGCATCGCTTGTCACCTCATAAACTAGCAGCACTGCCTGACCGCCCCATTGGCTCAGCTCGGCAACGATTTGCGCGCCTGCCGCGCTGATTGCACTTGAAGCGACCGGGATGATTGTACGTCCGATGCGCACAGAGAGCGACAACTTGGCAGGCTGTGCAGCATCGGTCATGATGTCTGCTTCGAAGAATACGCGCGACGCGTCGGGCAGTTGGACGTATTGCTCGACTACACTCGGCACAGATAGCCTGAGCGCAGTTTGCGCTGCGCCGTCTCGCATTTCTCTCACAAAAGCGGGCGCAGCGCCGGGCGTGCCGTTCAGGTATTGGAGTGGCGCGCGCGTCAGGTCAGATGCAGGCTCGCGTCCAGCGTACCAGTCTCTGAACGCTGTCAAGCGGTGCTTGGCAATGTATCGTATGTCTGTCATGCGCCATTCTGGCGGATAAAAACGGTTCAAACACGGCGCATCAGGCGCGCTCATGTAATTGAGCATACATTCTCGGTCTCGTTCAGTTAAAGTCAGAGGATAGTAGTCGTTGCTTATATTCCAAGAAGTAACGTTAACGATCAGGGAAATAGACGCGAAACCTACTAAGGCGGCTCGGTTATATTTCAAGGTTGGATGCCGACGCGCCTGCTGAGCCTGCCAGATCGCCACAGCGGATACCATCAGCACTGCCAGCCAAAACCAATTGGCGGCGGTCACATAGCGCGCAGAGAGTGGTTGCCCATCGTACACGTAATACATGATATCGGCACGCCCTGCTGCCGCGATGACAGCGTTGCCTAGCGCCATCAACAGCAAGGCGATCGGAAGCGCGAAAATTGAGAGCGGGGCCTTTTTGCGCAGCAAGAAGCGCAAGTTAAAGATTAGAATGACAACGCCGGCACTAAAGCACAAGATACTGGTCGGATAAATACCATTTGCCTCTACGACCAGAGGCGATCCAAGAAATGCCAAGATGTATAGCAAATAGAGATGAAGCGGGACGACAGGATTCTCAACGCCTGAGAAGCGCACATTGAAATTGTAATTCAGGAAGAAAGCACCGATGATGAGGCTTGCAATCAAAAGCCACAAGACGAGGCTACGCTGCCGATAGCCGCGCAGCCACAGCGCGGGCAGCAACGCAAACCAAAGCGAAATGCCACCTGCGTTGCTGAATGTTGCGCCGACGACACACAAAGCGAGGTAGAGCAGTGTGCGCAGGCTCACTGCCATGCGGACGAGTATGTAAAGCGCCGCGAAGGTGAAAAACTGCCCCCAGTAGGAACCGATGTATAGCGCGAAGTTGGGGCGCTGCCGTATGGCGAACAGAACGAGCGCAAACGGCAAGATCAACCACGCAGCAGTCGGTGGATGAACCTGCCGCCATGCTGTGCACAAAAGCATAAAACTCGCTAATATCAGCGCGAAATTCGCCCACATCTCAACGCGCAAATCCCAGCCCGTCAGGAGCGTGTTCACAGCAGTCGTCAGCTTGGTGAAGACCAAGCGATGGTTGCTCTCCTGTTGAAAAAAGTAGCTCGGCTGCAATACGCCCTCAGCAGTCGCGACGGCGATTGGCGCTGTGATCGCGTATTCATCTAGATAGGGCATATTTATGCCTTGCGTGGCGATGAAGAGCGCCATGAGCGCGATAGGTAGGACTGCGCTTGCCTGAAACACCTGTTTGAGCCTGACAGATCTGCCCTGCACAGCGAAATTCTCCAGGACTACTTCGCTTGTCTGCTCAGCTTGTTGTGCCGAAGCCGTCGGCAACGGCGTTTGGCTATCAAGGGCAGTTGTGCAAGCAGCGCCTCTAGGCGATTTGTGCGCCATGTGCGCGGCGAGCTGATCTGCTCGGCGCGCGGCTGCGCTAAATAACGGCTGACGCAGCTCGATTCCTGCGCTGTGTGGTCGCTTCTTGCCCAGCAGATTGCCGTGTATCCTTTCCGACACATGGCGTGCGCATCTCAGTTCTGCTACAATTAAGCCCACGCTTAGACAATGTGCCTTACCGAAGGTAGAATGTCAAGTGCACGCGTGAACCAAGCGCGGGCTGAGTTCTCTGATCTCGTGGCCCTGTTTTTCGCTGCCAAGCTGTGCAAGCGAGCATGACCTGTCACGCCACGACGTTAGAATTAGTCAAGCGCCGCTGTTATCGCGCCCGCCCGGATTGTGGTCGAGCATGCTGTTGTCGAGCCTGCTCGATATCGCCGAGATACACGCTGCAGGTTACAGTTGAGCAGATTGGCTGACCTATCAACAACTTCGCTCGGATTGCGCCTTGACTAACTTGCAGAGCAACCTGAGGGACGCGCGCGGACTCTGCCCTTGTGAAGCCATGTTTTGCTGATCCTAAGCGCGCGCGGCGAGGCTTGTCGGCACGAAAATGAATTGCTGGTCTCCGTAGCGATCGATGCTCACAACGC
>JAGHYP010000177.1 GCA_017743585.1 Chloroflexota bacterium | reverse complement strand
GTGATCAGCGACTATCACAGCCTGCCGTTCATCGTGCCGGCAGCGCGCAGCTTGGGCGCGCCTGTGATCTGGAATGCCATGGGCTGGTGGTTCCCGATCTATAGCTGGCAGCGCGGCTTTTTCAGCCAACAGGTCAGCCGCATCGTGGCGATCAGCAGCGCGGTCAAGGAGAGATTGCTCGGGTCGCCGCCGAAGATCGCGCCTGAGCTGATCAGGGTGCAAATTCCCGGCGTCCAGACGACGCAACACTACCCCGAGGCGGTCAGCGGCGCGCCTGTGCGCACGTACCTCGGAATCAGCGCTGAGACCCCGCTCGTCGCCATGATCGCGCGCTTTCAAGACGTAAAAGGTCACGATGATTTTTTGGATGCGGCGAAGCTGATCAGGCGCGCCGTGCCGAGCGCGCGTTTCGCCATAGCGGGCGAGAACGTCTTCGGCGTCTCAAAGGATGAAGCCTACAAGCAGCGCATCTTGGCGCGCGTCCGCGAAGATGTTGAGCTGCGCGAGGCGGTCACTTTTCTCGGCTTCTGGCCCGACTCGCGCGAGGTGATCGCAGCTGCCGACGTGATGGCCTGCAGCTCATGGTTCGAGTCGCTAGGCATGGTCGCGCTGGAGAGCATGGCAATGGCGCGTCCGATAGTCAGCACGTGCGTCGGCGGCCCAGCTGAGACCATTCGCGACGGCGAGACGGGCTATCTGGTGCCGCCGCGCGCTCCAGCAGCGTTGGCGGAGCGCGTGATCACCTTGTTGAACGATCCCGAGCGGCGCAAGGCAATGGGCGCGCGCGGCGCGGCGCACGTCCGCGAGCATTTCAGCGCGGCGCGCTACGCGGCAGCCATCAGTGCGCTGATCGAGGAGGCGCTCAGCGCAACTTCTGGCGCAGCGTGACGCCGGATGATATCAATGCGCGCGCATCAGCGCCGCTGCCTTCCGAAAGGCAGTGGAGCGCGAAGCTGAGTGAGCTAAAAACGCAGGCGCGAGATAGACGAGCGATCTGCTTGCTTCTTGCCGCGCTCACAAGCGCTGCAAAGTGTGGTAAAATAGAAAGAGCAGACTAAGTTGCGGATCAGGAATTTCAAGGAGGAGTCCTGCGCGTGCGCCTTGCGGCGATCTGGCGTTGAAGGCAGGCGCTGAAGTCGTCAGCGGTTGCCTTGAGCGCCAGCGCCCAGGCTGTACGCGCCAAACCGTTATGAGTGAGATACCCCTACAAGTCATCCCGATCGGCGGCTTGGGCGAGATCGGGAAGAACATGATGGCATTTCAGTACGATAGAGACGTGCTGATTGTGGATGCCGGCTTGATGTTCCCTGAAAATGACATGCTCGGCATCGACTACATCATCCCCGATTTCCGCTACCTGAGCGGGCAGCCTAACTTGCGCGTGCGCGGCATTTTGATCACACACGGCCACGAGGATCACACGGGCGCGATCCAGCACGTGGTGAGCGCGTTTCCCGCGCCGATCTACGCCACGCCGTTGACGGCAGGCTTGATCGAAGTCAAATTGCGCCAAGCGCACTTGAGCGACCGAGTCAAGCTCAACGTCTTCAGGGCAGGCGACAAGCTAGACCTCTCGCCGTTTTGGATCGAGGCATTTCACGTCTGCCACTCGATCCCGGATTGCGTCGGCTTTGGCATCACCACGCCTGTCGGCTTGTTCGTCCACACGGGCGATTTCAAGTTCGATCCGACGCCTGTGGATCGGCGCGTGACGGATTACGCCAAGCTCGCCAGCTTCTCGGCGCGCAGCGTGGTGGCGCTCTTCTCGGATAGCACGAACGCCGAGCGGCCTGGCTGGACGCCTTCGGAGAGCGTGATTGACAGCGCGTTCGACCGCGTCTTCCGCGCGGCGAAGGGGCGCGTGATCGTCTCCACCTTCGCCTCGCTCATCTCGCGCGTTCAGCAGGTGGCGTGGGCATCTGAGCGCTACGGGCGCAAGGTCGCCATCATCGGCGCCTCGATGGCTGAGAATGTGCGCATGGCGCTCCAGCTCGGCTACCTCGAACTGCCCGACGGGCTGCTGATCAGCCCTGAGGAGGCGCGCAACCTGCCGCCGAATCAAGTCACTTTCGTGGTGACAGGCTCACAAGGCGAGCCGAGCGCCGTGCTGAACCGCTTGGCGACCAACAACCACGGCACGCTGAGCATCCAACCTGGCGATACGGTCATCATCTCGGCGCGTCCGATTCCGGGCAATGAAGAAACAGTCAGCCGCACCATCAATCGCTTGTTCCAGCGTGGCGCGCAGGTGATCTACGACGCAATCGACTCAGTCCACGTCTCAGGTCACGCCAGCCAAGAAGAGCAGCGCTTGATGCTGAGTTTGGTGCGTCCGCGCAACTTTGTGCCGATTCACGGCGAGCTGCGCCACCTGAAGGCACATCGCGAGCTGGCGCTGCAAGTTGGCATCCCCGACGAGCGGATCGCGGTTGTGGAGAACGGCACCAAGCTCCTCTTCTACAGGGATGGGCAGATGGTGATCGGCGAGCGCGTGCCCGGCGGCTACGTCTTTGTGGACGGCTCAGGCGTTGGCGATGTGCATAGCGGGCTGATCCGAGAGCGCGAGGCGCTCGGGCGCGACGGCGTGGTGGTGCTGAGCGCAGTTGTCGAGCGCGATAGCGGTCGCGTGGTCTGCCCGCCGGAGATCAAGGCATACGGCTTCGTGGCATCCGGAGCCGCGCAAGGGCTGCTGGCGAGCGCCGTGCAAGCGGCACAGCGCGTGCTTGAGCAGAATGGGGCTCGCAGCAAGGCGGATCAGGTAGAAGAGACGCTCAGCAAATTGTTCTACAACGAGATTCGCCGCCGTCCCAAGCTCTTTGTGACCGTGCATGAAATTTAGGGCTGCGGGTTGCGCGCCTGCCAAGCTGCGATCAAGTCGCGCACTCGCGCGACCATGCTTTGGACGTCTAGACGGTCAGTGTTGATGTAGTGAGCGTCTTCAGCAGGCTGTGTGCGCTGACTATCATTTGCATCGCGCTGCTCGAGCGCTCGCTGCACTTTTTGCGGATCGCGCTCGCCGACCTGTCGTTGGCGGCGCTGGGCGCGCACTTCAGGCGAAGCGTCTAGGTAAATCTTGAGCGCCGCTTGCGGCAGGACGTTTGTGCCGATATCGCGCCCGACCATGACCACAAGCGGATGCTGCGCCGCAATGCGGCGGAACGTGGCGTTTAGGATTTGGCGCACTCCGCGCACAGCCGCCACCTGCGAGACAATCGCCTCAACTTCGGCGCTACGCAAGGCGTCTGTCACGTCTTCGCCGTTCAGCCGCAGGCGATAGAAGTTGCCATCTGCGCCGTCGGCGGGCGTCATCTCGATTTGAAGCTGCTCAGCGAGCGCGACCAGCGCCTCAGCATTATCGAGCGGCACATTGTTGCGCAGGGCTGCCAACGCCACAGCGCGGTAAAAAGCGCCTGTATCCACAAGCACGTAGCCGAACTGCGTGGCGATAGCGTGTGCAACCGTTGTCTTGCCCGAGCCGGCGGGTCCGTCAATCGCGATGACGGGCGGCAAATTCATTGTGCTCCTCTCTCGCGCATCTCACTCGATTTTTTCGAGATTTTTCAAGGCGCGCTAGGCGTGATAGCGCGGCAAGACGGCTCTAGCAGCTGTTTCACCTCTTCCATATTGAGCGCTGCATCGGCGGCTTGCAACATATAGCTGAGCCTACGCTCTCGGATGAGCAGCTTGGCGTAGCCCACAGGCGCTTGGCGCGTCTCGCGGATGGTGAGCTGCTGTACGCTGCCGTCTAGCGCGATGACGAGGGTCGCCGCGAGGTTGATCCGCACGCCTTCCGCGTCCTGAGCGGAGAACTCGGCACGATACTGCGGCTTGCCGCTGGCGGGCGGCGCTTCACGCCAGAGCGTCAGCGCTTCGGGCGGCGCGATGCGCGCGATCAGCGCGTCAACGTTCAGGGCCGCCAGCGCGCCGATGTTGGCGGGGCTGAGCGGCTGTGCCGCGCAGAGCGTCTGTGGCGGCAAGCCGGCGCCTGTGTGATAAAAAACGCCATTCAGCGCCGTGTAGAAGGCGCTCCCCTGCCGATAGAACGGGTCTGGCAGCCAGTCGCGGAAGGCGCTGACCTCAGGCGCGTCGCGCAAGCTGATCTCATAGCGACCAATAGGGGGCGCGCTGTTTTCAGCGGTCACGCGCAAGGCGAGCGCGCCGCGCAGCACATCCCCTTGCGGCGTGATCGCCTCGTACTCCACTGCCAAGCGATAGCGGAAGCGCATCCGCTCCGCTAAGCGGACACCTTGATAGTTGATATCGGCGATCGGCAGCGCTGCAAACGGAATCGCCGTGACGGTTGGCGCTCCGAGCGGCGCTTCGATAGCAGCTATTGGCGCGCTGCCGATTGGATCAGGTAGTGTGCTGGTGATCAGGGCAGATGCTCCCGAAGTCGCGTCGATTGGCGCAGGCGTGGCTTGGGCTGGGCTGCTTGCGGTCGGCGTTGGCGGCACGGGCGTGACGGTCACGAGGCGCGCCGCCTCAAGGGCGAACCGCGCTGCGCTGATCTCGCCGTTGAGCAAGGCGTCCAGCTGAGCGGCCAAGCCCGCGGCGCCGCCCTCAGGCTGCAAGCGCTGCCTGAGCGCCTCAAGGTCCTGCTGCCTGCACAGCTCGATGTACTTGGCGCGCAAAGCGCGGAATTTCTCAAGCGCGGCGTTGAGAGTCTCGAAGATGCTCGCGAGATCAGGTTGTGTGTGCGCGTCATCGAAAAGCAGCGCGCGCGGCGCGAGTTGACTCATGCTCAGCTCGAGGCAGCGCAGCAAGCCGCCCGCGTCCACGCTCGCCTGAAAGTCGAGCAGCGGCTGCCGAAAGGCTGCCACTTCGTCATTGAGCGCGACCAGATAATTCTGCGCTTCAGCGATCAGCGCGGCACGGCTAGTGGCGAGAACAAGCGTCGGTTGTGCGGCGATCAACTCAGTGGGCGGCGTGCTGCTCAGGGCGCGGATGAGGATCACTAGCACATTGAGCGCGACCAAGACGCCAAGGCTGATGGCGAGCGGCTTGCGCAGCCGAGCGAACGCCTTGGGGGGCTCTGGCAGCTCGCTCTTAGCGTCACGCGCTTGCTGCATACGCCGAAAGATGCGCAACGCCTGCTCGGCGGCGCGCCGCACAGACTCATCTTCATTTTCGTCAAGATAAGCGTTCACTAACGCGTCAATGGCGGCAGGATCGCGCAGCTCGCCGAGCCGCTTTGCCGCCCGGCGGCGCTCCGCCACGTTCTGCGAGTTGCTCAACTGCGCGATCAGGATATCGCGTTCGTTCTCCGCCACCGCCCAAGCCTTCCTTCAGCGCACGCGGAATAGGCAGGTGCCTGTGTTGATCTCCTCATCGCCGCCCGGCCCGAAGGATTTATCGCCATCTTCAATGCGGCGCGACCAAGTCAGACGGTAGCTCACCCGATACTCGCCAGGCTCTAGCCTGCCAATCGGCACGAACCAACGCACCTCAGGGCGACCGTTCGGCGCACGGGTCAGTGCAGTGCGATAGTTATCGTAATCATCCAACTTGCGGACGAGCTGCCATAGCTCGCCTTCTTTGCGCTCCAGCTGCACTTCATAGGTCGCGGCGTCCAGATGATCCCGAATTTGCTCAGCGGTGCGCGCGAACCATGTCCAGTAGATGCTCAGCGCGTCAGTCGAGCGGAAGACTTTGTTCGCCTCAGCGCGGAAGGCGGGCAGATCGCAGTAGGCGAGGATATCCGTGCGCAGAACGGCGCGCGCAGGGATAGTCGGCACGAGCGTGGGAAAACTCACAGCGGCGCGTGGCTGCGCAGCGCGCGCGGTCAGCTCGGCTGTGGCGAGGATAGGCACTGCAGCCCGTTCAGGCACGATGACCAGCTCGCCGAGCATCCAGCCTCTGTCTCTTATACACATCT
>JAGHYP010000176.1 GCA_017743585.1 Chloroflexota bacterium | reverse complement strand
GCGGCGCGCCGCGCAGCGACCCGCCTGCAATCTGCGCCGCATTGAACATCGCCCGCCCGATCTGCTATAATCTGCGCACGCGAGGCGTTGAGGATGAACAGATATGGGCGCGATAGTACGCAGTCCAGCAGTGCGCGCTGTGCTGCTCCACGAGAACCGATTCCTGCTGGTACAGCATCACAACTACCTGCCTGAGACAATCGGAAAGTGGGGATTGCCGGGCGGGCGCGTCGAGGCGAGCGACCCAAGCCTTGTGGCGGCGCTTCACCGCGAGCTGTATGAGGAGCTCGCGATGACCGTTGACATCATCGGCTTCGTGGCGATGTATACCTACCGCGGGCGCGCTCATCACATCTACTTCGCACGTCCGCGCACGCTGAACTTCAGAATTGATCACAACGAAATTCTCAACATCAGGTGGTGGACGCTCGCTGAGGTGATGCAGTGCCACGCCAGCGGCAAACTCCACACGGGCTTTGAGTTGGCGGCGATTCGCGCCAGCCTCGCCCGCTACGGCGACCGAGTCCGCAGCGGCACTGCCTGAGCGCGCTTACATCCATTGCACGGTTCACAGCCCACATCAGTCGGAGAGAACATGCTACAAGATTTTTTATTTCGCGGCGATCTTGCCGATCTCGATCCCGATCTCGCTGACCTGATCAACCTAGAAGCGGCGCGCCAACAACGCCGCTTGATTTTGATTCCATCTGAATCTACTGTGCCGTATGCCGTGCGGCAGGCGCTCACATCGCATTATCACAATCTATACGCAGAAGGCTACCCGCCTGATGAAATGCGCCTGATGACCGAAGCCGAGCTGCTGGATTTTGATCGGCACCTAGCGTCTTTCCGCCGCTATAGCGACCCGCGTTACTACAAAGGCACAGAATTTGCCAATCTGGTCGAGGCGTTGGCGCGGCGGCGCTGCGCTGAGTTGTTCGCCACAGAGCGCTTGAGCGCCGATCAGCTCTATGTAAATGTGCAGCCGCTGAGCGGCGCCCCCGCCAACAGCGCGGTCTACACAGCCCTGCTGACGCCCGGCGATACGATCATGGGCATGGATTTGCTGCACGGCGGCCATTTGACGCACGGCAGCCCTGCGGCGCGCAGCGGCAAGCAATACAACGCGGTCTTCTACGGCGTGCATCCTGAGACGGAGCTGATTGATTACGAGGCGGCGCGAGCAATAGCGCTACGAGAGCGTCCGAAGATCATAATCGGCGGCTACTCATCCTATCCGATGGCGCCAGACTGGCAGAAACTGCGCGAGATCGCCGATGCATGCGGCGCGCTGCTCATGGCGGATATCGCGCACGTGGCAGGCTTGGTTGCAGCGGGCGTCTATCCTTCGCCAATCGGCATTGCAGATATCGTCACTTTCACTACGCACAAGACGCTCTGCGGGCCGCGCGGCGCGGTCATCATCACGCATCGCGCCGATCTCGCCAAGAAGCTGGATCGCGGCGTCTTTCCCGGCGAGCAAGGCGGCCCGCATATGAACAGCATCGCGGCGCTCGCCGTCGCCTTCAAATTGGCGCGCACGGAGCAATTCAGGGCGCTGCAAGTGCAAATTGTGAAAAACGCGGCGCGCCTAGCTGAGAAATTGCGCGAACACGGCTTGCGCTTGGTCTATGGCGGCACGAATACGCACTTGCTGGTGGTAGATGTCAGCACGATACGCGGCGCGGACGGCACGCCGCTCAGCGGCGATATGGCGGCGCGCATCCTTGACCTAGCTGGCATCACTTGCAATCGCAACACGATCCCAGGCGATACATCAGCGGCGCGACCGAGCGGCATTCGGCTTGGCACGCCGTGGATCACGCAGCGCGGCTTCCGCGAGCCTGAAATCGACCGTCTCGCCTCGATCATCGCGCATGTGCTCAAGGCGGCGCGGCCATTCAGCTACGCGGGCAAGGGCGGCAAAGACGACCTGCGCGCTAAAGTGCCGTTCGACGTGCTGACCGATGCACGGCACGCTGTGGCGCAGCTGTGCGCTGAGGCGGGCATTGATTACAGCCTGCCAGTGGTCGGCGCGCGCATGACTGAGAAGGGCAAGCAGCACATCACGCTGTGGGTGGATGAAATGGCAGAGCGCGGCCCGCTCTCGCTAGCAGTGCGCGGCGCAGCTGCCGCCGATTTCTTGCGCGTCGCGTTGACCAGCCGCGTCTATCCGCTTGAGAGCGGCGACTCAGAGCCGACCAGCCTGCTGGATCAAGACGGCGCGCTGATCGCGAGCGGCGTCTTGGAGCGAGTCGGCGCGGATACTTACCATCTGCACCTGAACGCTGAAGGCGGGCGCGCTGCCGCATGGCTGCAAGCGCTCTCGGATGGCTTCACGATCTACGATCCGCTCGACGTTCACGGCAAATTGGCGGGCGCAGTCGTGGTGAGCGTTCTGGGCAAGCCGAGCAAGCCTGTGGACGTGCCTGTTGGCGCGTTGGTGGGCTTCTACCCTGAGAAAGACTACTTCGTCGGCGCGCGCGGCGCGCGTCTGCCTGCAAGTGGCGGCGCGCCGCTGCCAATCTTCACATGGAGCAAGCCTGAGGGTCAGCCGCCGAAGCGCACCCCGCTCTATGAGCTGCACAAGCGGCTCGGCGCTAGGATGGGGCTGTTCAGCGGCTATGAGATGCCGCTCTGGTACAAGAGCGTGAGCGCGGAGCACGCCGCTGTGCGGAACGCGGCGGGCGTCTTCGATGTGACGCATATGGGAGTCTGGGACGTGCGCGGACGCGCTGCGCTACATTTCTTGGATCGGCTGACCACGAACGACGTGCGCGCCCTGAAGGTCGGCGAGGCGCACTACAGCTATCTGCTCGGCATTGACGGCGTGCCGCTGGACGATCTCTACATCTATCGGCTGGCAGAAGATCACTTCATGCTGGTGGTGAACGCCAGCAATAACGACAAAGATTGGGCATGGGCGAACGCCGTGCTGCGCGGCGAAGTCCAGATCGACCCGACCCGTCCTACGGCGCGCCTGCTGGACGATCCGTCGCAAGTTGTGTTGCGCGATCTGCGCGATCCGGAGCATGGCGAGGCGTGCCGCGTTGATATCGCCTTGCAAGGGCCAGCCAGTCTGGGCATTTTGCAACGCTTGGCGCACAGCGAGGCGGATAAAAAGCGCTTGGCGGACATGGCGTGGTCTACTGTGGCGCCGTTCAGGCTCGGCGCGTTTGACCTGCTCGTCTCCCGGACGGGCTACACGGGCGAGCGCATTGCTTTCGAGCTGTTCGTGCATCCGCAGCAGGCAGCGGCGCTCTTTGAGACGCTGATCGAAGCAGGCGCGCAGCCATGCGGCTTAGCGAGTCGCGATAGCACGCGCATCGAGGCGGGCTTGCCGCTCTACGGGCATGAGCTAGGCGGCCCGCACGCTTTCACGCCGGGCGACGCAGGCTTCGCCAGATACGTCAAGCTCTGGAAGCCATTCTTCATCGGCAAACTCGCCTATTTAGAGCGCGAGCGCAAACGCGATGCGACTATTGTGCGCTTCCGCATGCTACACAAAGGCGTGCGTCCGCCGCAAGCAGGCGCAGCCGTGCTGGATCGGCGCGGCAACGTGATCGGCATGGTCACATCGTGCAGCATTGACTCGGAAGGCTATCAGTGCGGTCAGGCGTACGTGAAAGAAGCCTTCAGCGCGCCTGAGACGCCGCTGCTGATTTTGAACATTGGCAAGGCGATGACCCTACCGACTGCAGTGACGCTCGGCGACCGTTTGCCTGTGCCTGATGCAGCGGTCGTGCTGCCGCGCTTCCCTGCTAAGAACAAGTAGCGCTCAGGCAAGCCGTGCCACGCGCCGCTGATGGCGCTCGGCGAGCTGGCGATAGACAACGTGCGCAGCGATGTTCGGCGCAAAGGCTTGGCATGGGGGATTGCACGGTGCTGAAAGCCGCTAGGTCAGGGAAAACGCCGAGGCGCGTCGCGGCGTGCACAGCTGCGCTGTGCAACGCGCCGCTTGAGGCGGGCAGGAAATATAACGCAGGAGCGCGTGAACAATCCTGCGCGAGCTACGCTCAGCGCGGCATAACCGAGCCAAAGACTTCGATGGCGATGCTATTGAAGCGCGCCGTGAAGATATTGGCTGGCGCGGCATACCACACTGCGCGCGACTGCGGGCCGAGATTGAGCGTGACCAAAGCGCCGAGGTAGACCTCCTGATCCGTGTTGAAAGTATATTGCGTGGCGACGACGCCGAGCTGCGCGATGCGCGCTTGCTCGAAGAGCCGCGCGTGACGCGCGCTGATCGCTTTGAAAGCCGCCTCTTGCAGCGCTGCGCTGCCCGCCAAGCGATAAGTCGCGATGCCGAGAAACTCGGGCACGGTTGCATCGCTGCTGAAGAAGTACATGCCTTCATCCTCGCCGATTTGGCGCCAGCCCGCTGGCACGCGCGCGGAAAAATGTGGCGTGGTGACGGTCTCATAGCGCAGGCGCTGCGCTCCGGCGAAGGCGATCGGCACATCTTGCGCAGTGCAGCTCAGGTCGACCTGGCGCGGATCGGCGTAAAAGGCTTGCACAAGGCGTTGCGCGCACAGGCTGTTCGGCAAGATCACGTGACTCTGATATGGGAAGCGCGCTAAGACGCCGTTCGGGAAGCGCATTTGTGTGGCGAGCGCGAAGGCGGCCGGCGTGATCGGATCGAAATCGCCGACGAGGAACAGAGTCGGCACGTTTGAGCTGACAGGCGTCACTTCCGAAGCATCCAGCTCAGCGCTGCGCCACACAGCGCACAGCTCGCTGTAAATATCGTTGGGCAGGCGATTGAAAAAGACGCTCTCAGGGATAGCCGCCAACAGCTCAGGCGTGTAGAAGGCGACGCTCTCAGCGCAGACCACGCTCAGGTTCATGCCGTAGCTGATCGGCTGCTCGGCAGCTGCGATCAGGACAGAGGCGGGCAAGGTGTAGTTGCCATTGGTAGCCCGCGCAATCGCTTGCGGCACAGAGCCGAGCAGACCGCCCTGATAGAGCATGCTGCGAATCGCCGATAGGAAACGCTGCGCGTTCATCACGACAGGATAACTTTTGCCAGTCAGCGAGCTGGTGCCGATTGTGCGCACGCCGCCGTGCAAGCGTTCCAGCGCCCGCTCGAGCTTGCCTTTCAGATCGGGAAAGGCGCTGTTGCACGCTGAGTCGGCGGCGCACAGATCGAAAACGCGCTGCAGAGAGATATCCGCGTGTAGATTGGCCACAAGGAACGGCTTATCCCATGGCCCAACTGTGCCTTCAAGCACGGCAGCGTTGACGCGCTCGCCGAATTGCCGCAAGTAGAACTGCGCCAGCCACGTGCCGTAGGATGAACCGAACAGGTTGATTTTCTCATAGCCGAGCGCTGCGCGCACAGCGTCGGTATCGCGCGCCAAATTGGCTGTGATGTAATGCCGCGAGTCATTGGTCTGTCCAAGGCGTGTGAGGCAGGCTTGCGCGCGCGCAATGTTCTCTTCGGTCTCAGCGCGAAAGTCGAGATCGCGCGCGAGGTCTTCAAGTCTCTCATCCGAGATCTCTGTGCATTGCAGCGAGGCAGATTTGCCCGTTCCGCGCTGATCGATTAAGACGATATCGTGCGCTTCGTTCAGGTCTGCATATGCGGAATACCAGACTAGGCTGTAGTACTCAATGGCGCTGGCGCCAGGGCCGCCTTCGAGGTGAAAGATCGGCTCGCGGCGCGCGGCGCTATTGCGCGCGGGCAAAACGGCGACGTGAATCTCGATCTGGCGCCCCTCAGGCACGTTATAATCTTCCGGCACGCGCAATACGCCGCACCGCGCAGCTTGCTTGGCAGCGCCTTGCGCGCCGATCGGTAGCTCGCAATCGGTCAGCTGCAATGAGCCGCTTTGCGCGCGCGTGTGTGGCAGCGGCAGCAGCAATAGCGCGCCGATGATTAGAAATAAGGCGAAACGTCGGAACACGGGCAGCGCCCTCAGC
>JAGHYP010000175.1 GCA_017743585.1 Chloroflexota bacterium | reverse complement strand
GATCAGACGCAAGCGGCTTGCATCAACGCGCTCGACCTGCGCACAAGCGACGGACGCCGCGTGCGCGCTTACAATCTCGGCTATCCGACGCTGACTGTCATCAAGGATTTCCTGATCTTGCGCCGCGCGTTGGCGCACGCGCCCGACCTGATCATCTGGTCAACCTCGCTCGCCTCGCTGTATCCATCTGACCAGCTGGACTTTCCGCTGATCTTGGCGCAACGCGAGGAAGTGAGCGCGCTGCAAGCGCAGTATGCCTTCAAGCTCGATCAATACCCGCTGCCGCCGCGCAGCTGGCAGGAGCGCACCTTCTTTGGGCAGCGGCGCGCCATCGCCGATTGGTTGCGCCATCAGCTCTACGCGCTTGCTTGGGCGAGCACGCGCTTGGATCACGTCTTGCCGCGCTTCGTCGCGCCACACCCTGTCAATTTGCTGCCCGATGACAACCTGCTCTCGGTCAACGCGGTGAACTTGCGTCAAGCGAGGCGAATCGCGCCCGAAGACCTGAACTTTGATGTGCTGAGCGCCGGCGTCGCGCTCGCCGCTGAGCGCGGCATACCAACCGTCTTGGTCAATGAGCCAATCTACCGCAATGAGTCGCACCCGCTGCGCTACAACACCTACTATCCGCGCTGGGCGTACGACGACTATCGCGCGGCGTTTGCGGAGATAGCGCAGCGCCAGAATTGGCGTTACCTCGATTTTTGGGACGCTGTGCCGGCCGATCAGTTCACTGACACTGACTTTCACCTGACGGCTGAGGCCAATTGCGCCTACGCCGAGCAGCTGATCGAGGCCGCGCTCGCCCAATTGCCCTGAGATCAGCGCTCGGATTGCGCGCCGAGCCGACCAGTGTTTAGAGCGGCTTGCGCGCAGGCACGCCGGGCCTGCGCGGGTACTCGCGCGGCGTCGGGGCAACTTTGTTGATGACGACCAGATAGTGCGGCTCGGCGACGTCGGGCAAGTGAATCGGCACGATCCGCGCGACCTGCCCGCCGAGGATGCACAGCGCGTTGGCAGCTTCGTCCGTCTCGCGCGCGGCGCTCTCGCCTTTCATCGCCACGCACTGCCCGCCGATGCGCACCAAAGGCAAAAGGTATTCCATCAGGATCGGCATGCGCGCCACGGCGCGCGCTGTGGCGATGTCGTAGCGCTCGCGGTGCTCAGGCATGTGACCTGCTTCCTCGGCGCGCGCGTTCAAGAAGTGGATATCGGTCAGATTCAGGATATCTGCCACATGCCGCAAGAAGGCGACTTTCTTCGCTGTCGCCTCAAGCAAGGTCAGGCGCAAGTCAGGGCGGACGATGCGCAGCGGCATGCCGGGAAAGCCGCCGCCTGTGCCTACGTCGACCAGCCGCGCGCCGTGCGGCACGTCGACGCCGCTCAACACCGAGATCGAGTCGAGGAAATGACGTATCTCAATCGCCTCGATGCCCGTGATCGCGGTCAGATTGGCGCGCGTTTTGTTCCACGCCTCAAGCTCAGCCGCGTACTGAGCGAATTGCGCCTGCTGCTGCGCAGTGAGGGTGAGGCCGAACAGGCGCTGCGCGTATGCCGCTAGACGTTCAGTCATGCCCACAGATGGCTTTGAGCGGCGGCGTTCAAAGCTTTAGGGATCATCAGGCGCTATGGTAGCTTTGGACAGTGCTGCGATGCACAAAAGCGAGCTGCGCATTCGGGATGATGCCTTCCCGCGCTTGGAAGAGCGCGTAAATCCGCGCGTTGCTGACGGGCAGAAATTGCACAGCGGACGCATCCACAAAATCCTGAATGCGCATGTCGGGCGACATGTGCCAACGCCCCATGATGGCGTATTGCTCTGTGTAGAGCATCAGCGGCTCCGTGCGCGGCGAGAGGACAATGCCCGAAGGCGGCGCGCTCTCCAGCGCCAGAACTTGAATGGCGCGCTTGAGGACGAGCATCTCAGATTGCACCATCTGAGCGGCGGGATTAGTGACGTGAACGCCAAGCACGACGGCGTTGTTGACACTCAGCGTCGGCTTCTGCTCGTCGTTGATGAAGGGCAGGAACATGCCGAAGACAGGCATTCTGCCGCGTATTTGAAAGGCAGAGGTCAAAATCGCGACCTTCACGTCCGCTTTTTCAGGTCCGCGCATAGCGCCGCTCATAAATCATCGCTCCTTAGCAATTGCGCGCCGCGTGCGCCTCATTATACCTTGCCAAGCCGTGCAGCACAGTGGTATAGTCTGCTTGATGCAGCGCTACGACAAAATGCGGTATGTCTGAAAGGCTTAGCGTATGGATATTCATCAGCTTTCCCGAATGATCGAATGGCTGGACGAGGAGCGCCGCCGCGATAAAGCGAAAATTGCTAAGTTAGAAGAGCAACTGCTCCAGCAGCGCGATTACGCCGAGAGCTTGATGCGGCGCATCAACAACCTTGAGAGCGAATTGGCGGCTGCGCGCGCCGCTTTTCTGCCCGTTGGACGCGATAACGAGATCGTCGAGCATCTGCGCGCCGAGATTCAGCAGCAAGTGGAAGCGCTTGAGACAAAGCGCATTTTGGCAGAGCGCGAAGCCGAGCGCCGCGCTGAGCACGCTCGCGAAGCCTTATCGCGTCCGATTCGCGAGCTGAGCGAGCGCTTGGATCGCTTCGAGCGCATCGGCGATGAGCTAGCAGTCTTCCGCCTCGAACGCGACCGCTTGGCGAACGCGATCGCGGCGCTCACGCAGCGCATAGAGGACGTGACTAGGATGCTCGAAGAGCCTCAACATCGTCTCGCCTTCCTTGAAGAGCAGCGCCGTCAAGATTCGCGCCGTCTCTCAGAGATTCAAAGCGAGCTGCCTGAGCTGCAAAAGCAAGTCGATTCGTTGCGTCCGAAGCTGGACTTGCTCGAATCGTTAGCGCTGCGCAACGAGAAGCTGATCCTCGATATCCAAGCGGCAGATCGCGACCGGCGCGAGCAAACGCAGCAGTTCATCGAGCAGCAGACCTTGCTAGCGCAGCAGCGCGACGCGCGGGTTGAGGAGCTGATGCGCCACCTCGCCGCTTACGATGAAGAGATGCGCCGCCGCATCGAGCGCTTTGAGACTTGGGCAGAAGCCTACCGACAAATGAAGAAGATCATCGAAGATTTTGAGCGCATCGGCGAGCGCCTTGAGCGGCGCATCAGCGAAGTGGCTGAGATGCAGCGCCTAGCCGAGGAACGCTTCCGTCAAGAGTGGAACGCTTGGGCAGCTGATGAGCAACGGCGCTTCCGCCAATTCACGCTCGCCAACGATGAAGCTTGGCGGGCACACAACAAAGAATTCGAGACATTCCGCGCCAAGGTCGGCGAGGCAATCGCGCTCTTCGTGCCAATTCAGGAGAGCCTAGATCGTCTATGGCGCTTGCAGCGCGCCCAAGCAGAGCTATTCCGCGACCGCTTCAACGCGCTCTTGGCTGAACACGATCCGATCAGCGCCAACGGCGACGCGCGCGCCACAGCCACAAACGGCATCCGCGCCTCGCAGATCGTGCGCGCCATCTCTGATACGTCTAGCTAGCGATCCCTGCAGCGTCCCTGCGCGTCCGAGCGGCGAGAGGCACTTGGGCAGCTCGCAACTTCGAAACAGAACGGCTGTCTGCGCTTCGCTGCCCAGCCTCTCAATGCCTGCCTACCGCAAAGCCGCTCTTCGAGCAATCAACCGGCGTTTGGTTGAAGCAAAAAGCACACTTTGGCAAGCTTTGTGAGCTTGCCTTGAAGCTGCGCTCATCTGTTTTGCTTAGCGCTCGCGGGCGCAGCGCGCTTCAAGGCGACTCTTTGTATTTGCGCATATTTGCGCAAATTTTCTCAAGGCGTCTTAAGCGTGTTGTGCTATAACCTAACCTGTAGGGCTAGACAAGTATCCCTTGCAACCTCGGACGGAGTGTGCACGCGCTCATGAAACGTCGGCTACGAGCATTGCTAATCCTATTGCCCGTCGGTTTCCTTGCGCTGTGCGGCGTGACCATATTCGTGGTGTTGCCGCAGCTGAGCGAGGCGCGCGCCGCCGATTCGCGCACGGTCAGCACTGCCCCCGTCGAGCGGCGCAGCCTCGACGACGTGCTGATCGCCTCTGGCACATTGCGCCCTGAGCGCTTTGTGTATCTCACTTTTGAGGTGAGCGGCACTGTGCGCGAGGTCAATTTCCGCGCAGGCGACACTGTGCGCGCAGGCGACGTGCTGGCAACGCTCGACACCACACAGCTTGAGTTGCAACTAGAGCAGGCGCGCCAAGCGCTGATCATTCAAGAGGCGAATTACGCGAACGTGACCAAGCCCGCTAGCGAACGCGAGATTGCGCAGGCGCGCGCGGCATTGGCACAGGCCGAAGCAAATCTCGCCAGCGCACAAGCCGCCTTCGATAACCAGCAAAACATCATCACGCAGAGCTGCGCGAACGTGACGACTGCTGAAGATAGCCTGAAGCTGGCACAGGAAGCCTACGATCGCTACGTGGCTGAAGGTTATCAGTTTGACGTAGACTTCCGCCCTGATATGGATTCGCCCGCAGGCAAGGCGCTCAAGCAGGCGCGCGAGCAGCGTGATGCCGTCGTGGCGAGCTGCAACGCAGCGCGCCGTGCGCAAAGCAGCGACGCAGCTGTGCGCGCAGCCGAGGCGCAAGTGGCACAGGCGAAGGCGGCGCTTGATGCGCGCCTCGAAGGCGCGACAAAGGAGCAACGTGATATCGCGGCGGCGCAATTGGCGCAAGCCAAGCTGAACGTGGCGCAGGCTGAGCGCAACCTGAGCAAGGCGACGCTCATCGCGCCTGTAGACGGCATTTTGAGCGCGGTCAACGTCAATGTCGGGCAGACCGTCGGAGTCGGCGGGCCGCCTGCCTTCGTCTTGGCGGATACAAGCGCGCTCTACGTCGAGATTGGCGTGGATGAGACAGATATTGCGCGCGTGCAGGTCGGCCAGCAGGCGCGCTTCACCCTAGTCGGCGTGGACACAGAGGCGCCGCTCAAGGGCGTCGTCGAGCATAAGAACACCTTCGGCGACGCAACGCAGGGCGTGGTCACCTACGGCGTGCGCATCAAGGTGACCGATCCCGTGCCACAACTGCTGGGCATGACAGCGGATGTCGAGATCGTCATCGCCACGCGCGACAACGTGCTGACCGTGCCGACGCGCGCTATCCGTCGCGATCCAAACGGGCGGCAATACGTGCTGGTGCAGCGCACTGAGGGCGCGCCTGTTGAGATCGAGGTGCGGAGCGGAATCTCGGCCGGCGAGCTGACCGAAGTGAGCGGCGAAGGCCTGCGCGAGGGGCAAGTGGTGCTGATCAGCACGCCGACGGCGCGCAATAACGGCTTCTTCGGCGGCGGACGCTGATAGCATCCTTTTGAGAATATCTTGAGGATATTTTGAAAAGGCTGAGTCGTGGGCAAGACGGCGAGCGCGCTGATCAAAACGACCGAGCGAGTGCCGACCAATGGCGCGCACGCCGACTCAGCCGCGCAAGGCGGTGTAGTCATCGCGGCGCCGCGCCGCAAGCGCCGTTGGCTCAGCTTCGGCTTGGCTGCGCTGGCCGGAATCAGCCTGTTCGTGTGCGGCGCGCTGGTCGGCTACACACAAGGTCCGCCGCTGGCGACTTTGATTGCGTCAAGGCTGCACTTTGTGCAGCTCGGCGCTGAATTTCAGGCGTGCTTCAAGGCTGCTAGCAACGATAGCAGTGTGCGCAGCTTTCTCTCGGCTTTTGCGCGCAGCAACCGTCCTACACGCACACCTGGCCCAGCGCCGACGTTTGATCCAACCTTGCTGCGCGTCGTGAAAGGCGAGCTGGTCGCGCTGACAGGACGCGACGTGACAGTACAAACCGCCGCAGGCATTCGCGAGCGCTTTCCGCTCGCGCCATTGGCGCAAGTGGTCTCGCCAGCGGGCGTCAAATTGAGCCAGCAAGGCGTCATGGCGGGCGACTCAATCAACGTTTTGGCGATTCGCCTGAGCGCGCTGGGCAGCTTCGGAGCGCTCATCGGCGCG
>JAGHYP010000174.1 GCA_017743585.1 Chloroflexota bacterium | reverse complement strand
TATGCCCTTCGAGCGCCCGCAGAAGCCGCCCGCTCCCCGCCTCCCAGACGCGGACTGTGTTGTCCCATGAGCCTGAGGCGAGGGAGCGCCCGTCTGGCGACCACGCGACTGAATTCACCCAGTCCGTATGCCCTTCGAGCGCGCGCAAGAGCTGCCTGCTCCCCGCTTCCCAGACGCGGACTGTGTTGTCCGCTGAGCCTGAGGCGAGGAAGCGCCTGTCTGGCGACCACGCGACTGAACTCACCCAGTTCGTATGCCCTTCGAGCGCGCGCAAGAGCCGCCCGCTCGCCACATCCCAGACGCGGACTGTGCGGTCATCTGAGCCTGAGGCGAGGAAGGGCCTGTCAGGCGACCACGCGACTGAATTCACACTGCCTTCATGCGCTTCGAGCGTCCGCACGAGTCCCCCCCTCGCCGCATCCCAGACGCGGACTGTGCCGTCAGAGCCAGCGGAGGCGAGGAAGCGCCCGTCAGGCGACCACGCCACTAAGCCGACGCATGTATTCTCTCCAATCAAGCGCGGCATCCGCTCGAAATCCCCTGCGTCGTATAGCCAGATGCCGATGCTGCTCGCCACCGCCAGCGTCCGTCCATCCGGCGAGTACTGTATCTTTCTAATTACGCCGCGTCCGAGGCGGCGCAGCTCGGTCACGCGGCTTACATTAGCAGCCGAGATGGGCGCAGGGCTGCTCACGCCGCCCGGCACCCCTTCAGGCGGCGCCGCCTGCTGCCGCGGCGCGTCCGCTTGAGCGCGCGGCCCCACCTCGCCGCGCAGCGCTTCACGGAAGGCGCTTGCGAACTCTAGCGCTCGCTGAAACCGATCCTCAGCGCGCTTCGCCATCCCCCTTCTGCAGCACTGCCTCAACCTTCTCAGGCAGATCAGGGCGGACACGGCGAATTGGTGGCGGCGGCTCGTTCAAATGCTGATACATCAGCGCAGGCGGCGTATCGCCCGTGAAGGGCAGGTCGCCCGCTAGCAATTCGTAAATCATCATCGCCAGCGCGTAAACGTCCGCGCGCGCGTCCACGCCGCGCCCATACCACTGCTCAGGCGCCATGTGAGCAGACGTCCCTACCATAGTTATAATAGTTGTAGTCCGCGTTAACTCGCTCGCGAGGCGTGCAATGCCAAAGTCGCTCAGGAAGGCGTTGTTCTGTTCGTCCAAGAGCACGTTTTGCGGCTTCAGGTCGCGATGGATGACGTTCTCACTATGCGCGTAATCGAGCGCAGCGCAGATTTGGCCAAGATAGCGCGCCACCTCTTCAGCAGGTAGCTGTCCTTTCTCTTTCAGGCGCTCAGCCAAGTTGCGCTTTTTTAACTCCATCACTAGATAAAGCAGGTCGCCTTCCGTGCCGAAATCGAAGACCCTGAGGATGTGTGGATGCTGGAGGTTGGCGATAATTTGAGCTTCCTGGTTGAAACGCTCGATGATGCGCGTATCGTTGGATAGGTCGGTTTTGATGACTTTGATTGCCACATCGCGCCCCATGCTCGGCTGATATGCCCAGTAGACGGTTGCCATGCCGCCTTTGCCGAGCCTTGCAGTGATTTTGTATTGACCGATCTGTCGTTCGATCAGGTCGTCCACTGGAGCGTTTCCTGTGCCGCCGATGCGCTGAGATGAGCATAGCACAAGCTGTAAGGCGCTGCAAGCCTCTAGCTTCATGTTTGTTCAGCGCGCGAGCAACATCCCTGCTCTGAGGGCGCACTGCGCGCCGCATGATTTGATGATTTGTCATATGCGCCAAACGAGACTTGCTATCCCATTCGCTTTGCGTTAAACTGCATATAGCACAGCAGGGGAGCTTAGGTTAGCTAGGCTGAGAGGGCGCTCGGGAAACAGCGCCGACCCTTGAACCTGATGCGGATAATGCCGCCGTAGGGAGAGCTTGGGCAATGTGCGCACAACAGGGCTTGCAACGCCACTTTCCTTACGCGGGGAGCGCGGGGAAAGTGGCGTTTTGATGTCAGACGCGCTGATCTTTCTGAACGGCGACTTGCACGATGGCAGCGCGGTACGCGACGCGTTAGCGCAAGCCACGTCGCGCGCGCACCTGATCATCGCCGCCGATGGCGGCCTGCGGCACGTCTACGCGCTCAGCTTGCGCCCCGATCTGGTCATCGGCGATATGGACTCCGTCTCGCCCGACCAGCTAGCGCGCGCCGAAGCCGAAGGCGCGCACATACGCACCTTTCCCACGCACAAGAATGAGACTGATCTGGAGTTAGCTGTCATGGCGGCGCTCGAGCGCGGCTGCGAGCGGCTGTGGCTCTTCGCCGCCATTGGAGACCGCCTCGATCAGCTGCTCAGCAACGTCCAGCTATTGGCTTTGCCGCAGCTCGCCAATGTGCAGACCCTCTTGGTTAGCGGCGCGCAGCGCTGTTGGCTCGCGCGGCCGCCCGGCACGGCTGTGCATGGTCAACGCGGCGATACGCTCTCGCTCCTGCCGCTGAGCGCCGCAGCGCACAACATCCGCACTGAAGGGCTGTACTATCCACTGCACGGCGAGTCGCTTCAGCTCGGCACAACGCGCGGCATCAGCAATGTCTTGACCGCACCACAGGCGCGCATCAGCTTCACCGAAGGCTCACTGCTGGTCATCCATACCCTGAGTGAGGCATAAGGGAAAGGAGCTATGCCGATATGGACGCCAACCGCACTGTGACGGTCAGTGTGCAGGTTGTGCCACTCTGCGACGAGCCATATCCTGTGATCGATCAGGCAATTGCCGCTATCAAAGCGAGCGGCATTCGCCACGAGGTGTGCCCGATGGAGACCGTGCTGGAAGGCACGCTGGATGCCTGCCTTGCCGCGGCGCGCGCCGCGCATGAGGCGTGCTTCGCAGCGGGAGCGCGGCGCACGGTCACCTATATCAAGATCAGCGATAGCGTCAATGGCACGACCATTGACGAGAAAATGGCGAAGTATCGCTAGATGTTGAGCTTGCTGCGCCGCAGCGCGCCGTCGCTGCTCTTGCTGGGCGGCAGCTTCATCGCTTGGGAAGCGCTGGCGAGCGCCGATAGCGCGGCTGTGCGCTTGATCCCGCCGCCGAGCGCCGTCTTCACGGCGATGGCGAACAGCGCGGATCGGCTGCTGCGCTTCCACATTCCGACCACGCTGTATGAAGCGCTGATCGGCATGCTGGTCGCGCTTGTCGTCGGCGTATGCACGGCTGCTGTGCTGGACTTCTTGCCGCTCTTGCGGCGCGCCGTCTATCCGCTCTTGGTCATCTCGCAGACCATACCGCTCGTCGCCATTGCGCCGCTGCTGATCTTGATCTTCGGCTTCGGCGTCGAGTCCAAGATCGTGATCGTGGCGCTCTTCGCCTTTTTCCCGATCGCAGTTGCCACGCTAGACGGTCTGATAGGCACGGATACCGAGCTGGTAGCGCTGCTGAGAGCGATGGGCGCGACGCGCATGCAGATTTGGCGCAAGGTGCGTCTGCCTTCAGCGATGCCGTCGCTCTTCAGCGGTTTGCGCATCGCGGCGACCTACGCCATTGGCGGCGCGATGATCGGCGAGTTTGTCACGGCGCAGTACGGCCTGGGGCAGTATTTGCGGCAGGCGTTCAACCAGTCGCGCTTGGATCAAGGCTTCGCCGCTGTTGTGATCGCATCCGCCCTGAGCGTGATGCTTGTGGCGTGCGTCGGCTTGGTAGAGCGCCTGCTCTTGGGTTGGTATTTCACGCCCGATCGCGAGTCGGGCTGGCAGGTTAAACGTTCGAACAGATAGGGGGATTCTCATGAAGCGCTTTGTGTTCTCAGCAATCGCGCTCGCGTTGGCAGGCTTGCTGTTCGCCTTGGAGATGCCGAGCGCGCAGGCTTGCACAGAGCCCGCCGGCGGGCATCCGGTCTACAGCATCGCGCATCGCGTGCGGCAGAGCGCAGTTGTGCTGGAAGGCACTGTGAAAGCTGTAGAAGATCAGGGCAGCCATAACGAGACTGCAGTTGTTGAAGTGGCGCAATACTTGAAAGGCGAAGGCGAGCCGACGGTCAGGATCAGCGGCTTCGGCAGCACTGCGCTGTGCTTGACGCCGATCGCAGTCGGTCAGCGCGCCATCTTCTTCGCTGAGCGCGCTGAGAATGGCGCGTTGCGCGCGCGACATTTCGGCTTCGCCGATGCGCTGGTCGCCGCGACGCCCGAGACGCGCTCGGCCGTCCAAGCGGCGCTCTTGGCCGGCGATCCGCTCGGCGGCGCCACGACCTTCGCGCGCACCGCGACGCCGACTGATGTCACCGTCATGCTGGATTGGACGCCGAATACCAATCATCTCGGCTTGTACGTGGCGAAGGCAAAGGGCTACTACGCCGAGGCGAATCTGAACGTCACCATTCAGCCTGCCGGCGATATCGCCGTTGATCAGGTGGTCAGCAGTGGCGCGGCGCAATTTGGCATCAGCTATCAGGAAGGCGTGACCTACAGCCGCGCTACAGGCTTGCCAGTGGTCTCGGTAGCGGCGATCATCCAGCACAACACTTCAGGTTTTGTCACGCTCAGCTCCAAGAAGCCGCTCAAAAGGCCTGCCGATCTGGTTGGCTTGCGCTACGGCAGCTTTGGCAGCCCGATCATCGAGCGCGCCGTCATAGACGCGCTGATCGCCTGCGATAGCGCCTCAGGCAGCGTCGAGATGCTGGATATCGGCTTCGCCGAGGCATTTCCGCTGATGGAGCGCGACCAGATCGACTTGGTGTGGATTTTCTACGCCTGGAGCGGCATTCGCGCCCAGCAGCGCGGCTTGGCGCTCGACATGTTGATGCTGAAGGACTACACGGCGTGCGTGCCTGACTACTACACGCCCGTCCTCGTCACCAGCGAGCGCATGATCGCTGAGCAGCCTGAGGTGGTGCGCGCCTTTGTGCAAGCAACGGCGCGCGGCTACGCGGATGCCATCGCCAACCCGAGCGAGGCGGCGCGCATTCTGCTCGCAGCCGAGCCCGATCTCGATGCAGACCTCGTGCGCGCCAGCGCCATTTGGCTCGCTGAACAGTTCCAAGCCGAAGCGCCGCAATGGGGCGTTCAGCGCGCCGAAGTCTGGGAGGCGTTCACGGACTTCATGCTGAAGGCGGGCGCGCTGGAGAAGCCGATTGACAGCGCGAAGGCTTTCACCAACGACTTCTTGCCGCGCGCAGAGCAGTGAGGCGACGATCAGGTAGCGGTCGGCGACCGCTGCCGACTATTTTGGTAGAAAATGGCGAATGAATTGCTCGAAGTGGCGGTAGGGCGCCTGCTTGCGGCGCGCCGCTTGACGCTCTCTGTGGCAGAATCCTGCACAGGCGGCCTGATCATGCATCGCCTGACGAACGTGGCAGGCAGCTCTGCGTACCTGATGGGCGGCGTGGTCGTCTACAGCTACGCCTCGAAGGTGAAATTCGCGGGCGTGCGGCAAAGCACGCTAGAGCGCTTCGGCGCGGTCAGCGCTGAGACGGCGGGTGAGATGGCGCGCGGCGTGCGCGCTGCCTTCGAGACAGATCTCGCGCTGGCGGTGACGGGCATCGCCGGCCCGAGCGGCGGCTCGCCGGATAAACCTGTCGGCCTAGTCTACATCGCGCTCGACTCGGCGAGCGGCACGCACGTCGAGCGCCATATCTGGCAGAGCGACCGCGAAGGCAACAAAGCGCACTCAGCGCAAGCGGCGCTCGCCTTGCTCTATCGCCACTTAACCGAAGCGTAAGCCGCGCATGGCGCGCTCGTTCAAGACCGTCGCCAGCTGCTCGGGCGTCTCGACGGCCACTACGTCAAGCCATGCGGCGGGATAGCGCGCCGATAACTGCGCGCGCAGCGACTCAGCGAGGCTGGGCAGCGTCAAGAGCGTGATGCCTGCCGATTGCCGGTAGGTCAGGCTGTCCAAAAAGTCGGGCGACGGCAAAAGCTGAGGGCGGAAGCGCTCGTAATACGCTTTGCCTGCCATGAAGAACCATTCTGCGTTGAAGCCTGTGCCGATCAGCACGCAGTGTACGTCTGGCGTGCCGT
>JAGHYP010000173.1 GCA_017743585.1 Chloroflexota bacterium | reverse complement strand
CGCTCGATCCTGAGATGATCAAAGAAGTGCTGGACGTCATGCTCGATCTAGCGCGCGAAGGCATGACGATGCTGGTGGTGAGCCATGAGATGGGCTTCGCGCGCGCGGCCGCCAGTCGCGTCATCTTCATGGATCAGGGCGAGATCGTCGAGCAAGGCGATCCTGAGACGCTCTTCACAGCGCCGCGCACTGAGCGCATGAAAGCGTTTTTGAGCAAGATCATTAAGCACTAGAGTTTTTGCGCTTGGCAGCGCCAAGAATGGGGAGGCGCGGGCGCGTATCGCGCGCAGATTCTGGCTCGATTTCAGCGTCAAGGCGTGGCAGCTGCACAGTGAAGGTTGAGCCTTTGCCAACTTCGCTCTCAGCCCAGATGCGCCCGTGATGCGCCTCGACAATCCACTTGGCAATAGATAGCCCAAGCCCCACGCCGCCGATTTGGCGCTCGCGCGCCTTATCCACACGGTAGAAGCGCTCAAAGATGTACGGCAGGTCTTCTTTGGGAATGCCAATCCCGTTATCGCTGACGCGCAGGAAGGCATAGCCGCCTTCAACAGTCAGGCTGAGGACGACCTCGCCGCCTTCGGGCGTGTATTTGATGGCATTGGTGACAAGGTTCAGCAAGACTTGCTTGAGCCGATCAGGATCGCCTTTGACGCGCGCGGGCTCAGGCGGCGTCAGGCGCACCTTCACCCCCTGACTCAGCACTTTCGTCTGATGGTAGACTTCCACAATCAGCGTATCGAGGTCAACAACGCTTTCCTGAAGCGGAAGGCGACCGCTATCAGCTTGTGCTAGAAGCAGTAGATCGCCCACAAGGCGCGTCATGCGCTTCAGCTCGCTCTCCATTGCCTCAAGCGAGATGGCGTCTGCGCCGTAGCGCCTGATCAGATCGAGGTTGCCTTGCAACGTGGTGAGCGGTGTGCGCAGCTCGTGCGAAACATCGGCGACGAAGCGGCGCTGAGCCATGAACAGGCGCTCCAAGCGGTCGAGCGTGGTATTGAAGGTGAGCGCCAGCTGCCCTAGCTCATCAGGCGGACCTTTGTAAGGAATGCGCTTGCTTAGATCGTCCGCCGCCGTGATCTGCTTAGCAGTCTGATTGATCATCTCAATAGGCTGCAAGACCTGCCCCGCTATAACTAAGCCAGCTATGAACGCCAGAAGCAATACGAGCAGGCCGATCACCAGTATCACGCGCAGCAGACGCTCTGAAGCCGCGTCCAGCGTGGTGAGCGGCGAGAGAATCTGCACTGCGCCGAGATGAGCGCCGTTGTTATCATAGATAGGCGCCGTGTAGACCAGCGCGTGAACGTTCTCAGCGGATAGACGGACGTCGCGCACGACCTCGTCGCGGCTATGCAGGCTTGGCGCGTCGAACGGTTCGCTATACTCAACGTTACCTGTGGTGAACAGTAGCGTGCCATCTTGCCGCCAGACCTGTACAGCAAACGACAGGTAAGGCATCCGTGCTAGCTGCTTGCGAATAGCGGGTTGCGATTCAGCGCCGTTCGTCTCATTCAGAATCAGCTCGGTCACCTGCTGCGCCACTGAGCGCATGCTCTCTCTGAGCTGCTCATGCCAAGCCCAATCGAGCAGCCTGAGCAGTGAAAAGCCAAAGAGGAAGCTCGTCACTGCCAGCATGGCTGAGTAAATGAGCGTCAGGCGCGCCCGAATCGTCATGAAGAAAGTTGATCGCAATCCTCGCGAGCTTCCCTCCTGACTCTAATCCATTGCACAGCCTTTCTATGTGAGCTGGCTGAGCGTATGCGCTACTCTTCGCGCAGCACGTAGCCGACGCCGCGCACAGTGTGCAGCAAGCGCGGCTCGCCTTGCGCTTCTGTTTTTTGGCGCAGGTAGCGCACGTAAACCTCGATGATGTTGCTCTCGCCGCCGAAGTCGTAGTTCCAGACTCGGTCGAAGATCATCTCGCGAGTCAGCACTTGGCGCGGATGGCGCATGAACAGCTCTAGCAGCTCGTATTCCTTCGCCGTCAGGTCAATCGGACGCTTGTTGCGCATAGCGCGATGCGTGCCTGTATCCAGCTCAAGGTCGGCAAAGCGCAGCACTTCAGGCTTGGAAGCGACCGTCGAGCGCCTGAAGAGCGCCCGAATGCGCGCCAATAGCTCATCGAACGAGAACGGCTTGATCAAGTAATCATCAGCGCCAGCATTCAAGCCCGCCACGCGATCCTGCACTTCGTCCTTCGCCGTCAACATCAGGATCGGGACGTTCGAAGCGTTGCGCAAGCGCTTGCAGACTTCAATCCCGTCCATGCCGGGCAGCACCCAATCCAAAATGACCAAGTCTGGCGGATTTTCGCGCGCAATTGCCAGGCCGCTGCGGCCGTCATGAGCGACGTCCACGCGAAAGCCTTCATAAAGCAAGCCGCGCTCAATCACTTGAGCGATCCGTTGCTCGTCTTCGATGACTAGAATCCGCTCTGCCATTTCAGCTCACCTCGCCCATCGAAATTGATCAGCGACGCGTACGTTCTGCAACGCGACAGCGCGCCCGTTGATTGTATCTAACACAACTAACTGATCTATTTTATCACTCCTGCCCCGCACTTGCCCGATGGCGAAGCGCGCTGTCGGCGAGAATTGCGCGCGCGGCAGCGGATACGGGGGGCTTTCCACACGCACCTGATCAGGATCGCCAGTCGTGCTGACGCGCTGCACAGCCGCCGCGACTTGCCAACCGACTTGCCGCCAAAAGACGACCTGCTGCTCAGCCGCGCGCGCAGCCGCGCCTATCGGCTGAATTGCCATAATCGGATAGCGCGAGCGCGCCAGCAGCGCTTCTTCGCGTCCGTCATAGGCGCTCAAAAGCCACTGATCGCCTTCGCGCTTGACGATGAATAGGGCATTCGCACCCCACGTTGCCTGCTCGGCGCGGAAGTTCAGCAATTGCCAGCCGTCGGCTACCAATGGCGCAACTGCGAACTCATAACTGCCGTCGCTCAAGAGGGCGCGCAAGAGCAAGGCGCGTCCGTCTGCGCTGAAGCGCACTTGATCGTACGCCCGCTCAACCGTGCTTGCGGCAATGGTCAGCGGCTGCGGGGAATCGACGCCGTCGCTCGCTGCTTGGACGACGAAGGCGCCGTCTGTATCCACGAAAGCAATCAGGCGTCCGTCGCTGCTCCAATCCACGCTGGCGAGCGTGGCGCTGCGCAGACGCGCCACCAAGCGCGCCTCTGGCGCTCCGGGCAAGCTGAGCAGGTCAGGAGTCGGCGCTCCGCGCCTGCCGAGCGGCGTTGGTGTGGCGAGCGCGGCGCGCTCAGCCGCGCCCAGGGCAGGCAAGATCGCCAAGTTCTGCCCGCTGATGACCGCCATTTGCTGACGATCAGGGCTAAGCGCGAAAGCGCGGACGCCTTCAGGCAGGCTTGAGAGCTGCTCAGCGGCGCGCTCACCATCGCCGAGCAGCCTCCAGACTTGCAGCGCACCATCTCCTTGAGCGCGATGAGGCTCCCAATCAGCCATGCCGCCAGAGGCGAGGAAGTATAGGTCAGCGTCGAGGGCGAGGCTTGAGACGGGCTGAAAGATCGGCATCGCCCATGCGATTGCCGTTGTGCGCTGCAACGGCAAGGCGTCTTCAGCGCCTGTCTCAGGGATGACCACAATCGGCGTGCCGCTGGTGATGTAGACCAGCCGACTGCCCCTGCCGAGCCAGTGCATCAACGTATCCACTTGCCGCTCGCCGAGCGGCGATGCGATGCCGTTGCCATCTAGCGCGACCGGGACACCGATCGGCGCGTTGGCAAGCCCTTGCAAAGCGCGCACAGTGCCATCGTAAGCGCTGGTCAGGTGCGTGAAGCGGCCTTCAGCTGTGCGCCATGCTTCGCTCAGCAACGTCTGCTCAGCCGTCTCGATGACGTTCAAGCGCAGCAAGCCGCCGCGCGACGGCGCGAGGATCAAGCTGTTATCGTCCAGCCAAGCGGCGTCAGCGGCCGCGTCAAAGCTGCCGACGCGCAACAGACCGCGCCGTATGCCTTGCTCGCTCGTCACTGTGAAAACCGTCCAGCCGCCTAGATGATCTTGCGCGGCGAGCCTGACGCCTGACGGCGAGAAGCGCAGGTTCACGTACTGGCGTGCCGTGTCATCCACGCGGTACAGCGGGCCGTCAGGAGTTGGGAAAGCAACTTGCAGGCCGTCTGCTGTCAGGTAAGCGATTGCCACGCCGTCCGGCGACCACGCAAGCGTTGTCGCGTCGCGCGGTAGCAGCGCCGGCAATGCGACGTTGCTCGCAATTGGGATCGGCTTTGGCTCAGCAAGGGCGGCGATCAGGATTCGTCCGTCTTCAGTGCGGTAGACGAGCGCCTCGGCGGCTGGCGAGAGATCGAAGGCGATGACGCGCTCGTCGCTCGGCGTGATGAAGCGCGGCATTGCGTTGCGCACATCGTAGCAGGCGACGCGCGCCGCGCTCAGGGCGCAGATCGGGGCGGGCAGCGCGTAGCGCTCAGGCGATTGCGCATTGACTCCATTGCCGAGCGCCGCGCCGCATAACGCTAGCAAGCCGACGATCAGGCGGCGCATCACTCAGCAGGCGACGTGCCAGGCACGAGCGGCTGTAATTTTCTGATCAACTCCTCCAAATCTTCCTCGATTTCATCTGCTTTTCGCGCATCTTGATGGTGACCCAAGTGCGCCACAGTGTTGCGCAGCTGTGTGAGCGAGTCCCAGATGCCTTGCAGTTCCGATGTAGTGTTCAAAGTGAGAACTGCTGGCAACCCTATCAGTTCTTTCAAGCCGTCAGGCAACGCCTCAAGTTCTTTCGAAAGCTCAGTTGCCAATTGAACGACTCTGCCGAGCTCTTTGCGTTTATTAGTGGCCTCATCTAAGCGCCGGCTGGTTTCATCGCGAATCGATCTTTCTTCGAAGATGCTCCTGATACCTTTCGCTCTATAGCTAGGCACTTTGCTGGCTGCGTAAGAAATCACCCATTCGTGCAATAGCAACACAGCCTGCATGTAGTGGCGCTTATCCTTATACCACTTCACAAGTCTAAACTGTGCAGCGAGCCACTTATCTACGTCAGACTCGTCGAATGATACATCGAAGCGCCTCAGCTCGTCTAGGACAGAGTCAAGCTGATCGACGAAAGGCGTCACTCTTGGTTTAGCTTGCGCTCTTCTTAGAGCCTTAGCCTTGTGTCTTATCTCTCTTATCGGTTGAGCGATGTTCCGAAGTCGCCCTAGCTCAAGGGCATCCGTCAGCTTTCTCATTTGATGGCTCAACTTGCCTTCTACGTCACTCTGCGAGACGGGATTATTTCCTTTCAGCAGCTCCGCCATCTGGCGCAAGCTGCCGCTGCGCTTGAAGGCGTCCACAGCGCCCGCCCAATCGAGGAGCGTGAGCATCGGCGTCAGGTCAACGGCATGCGCAGGCTTGTTCTCTTCCACAAATGCGCCATAGTAGGCGCCTTTCAACTTAAAGTCGCCAGAAGCCTTATAATAGGCGCACGCGAGCAGCATCACCAGCGGCAGCGAACGGAAGCCGTGCGTGACATCGAGCGTGACTACAGCGCCCTTCGGAATGTTTTCGCCAACTGCCTTGAAAATTTTCCAAAACTCCTCCTCGTCGTTGCCGTTTGGAATATCTGCCTCGATAGGCTCGATGCCGCGCTCTTCAAGGTGTTGCTTCAAGCCTTTCACTTGCGCGTTCTCATCGCCGCGCCAATTCTGGTGGTTTCTCGCCTCTCTGGTCAGCAGGACGACGGCTTTTTGGATAGGCGAGCCACTTTCCCTCAAGTGGTCACACAGCAGGGCAGGGAAAAGCTCGCCTTCGCGCGGCGCGCTCTCGCCTGCGAACTCATACCTCGCTCTTTTGTAAGAACCAGTGCCAATCGTGGTCAGCAGGACGTGCAGCTCAGGTTGTTCACTCATTGCGTGACGCTCCTTCACGCCTATCGGACGATTCGGCGCGATATTATACCACGCGCGGCTATGCTTGCGGTACACTCTCGCTTATGAGCGAGTTAACCAATCCTTATGCGCCCGATCAGCCTTGTCGCGATCCGCGCCGCTTCTTCGGGCGCGCTGAGACCTTCGCTT
>JAGHYP010000172.1 GCA_017743585.1 Chloroflexota bacterium | reverse complement strand
GAACGCCGCTGATGCGGATTTCCCCGAATTGGAGCGCGTGCTGGAAGGGCGCGGCGCGAACAAGGCGAGCAATCACAGAAGCAAGCGGCGCAACAAGCGCAACGCGCGCCCGCAGCAGGAAGAAGCTGCGCCCTCTGATTCCGAGAGCTGATCAGCGCGCCGCGCGGCAGCCCACTCGCACCTCGCGCAATACTCGCTACGCCTGTTCCGCTTCTTCGTCAGCAGGCTCAGCGCCCAAGGCACGCCACAGCCTCGCAAAGCTCACGCCGAATAGCGCAGTCATGGTCACAGCGCTGCCCATGCACCATTGGCAGAAGCTGTTGAGGATGAACGCCTGAACGGCGACCAAGTAGCTTGAGACCAAAAAGCCTATCAGCGTCATGCCGAAGATCAGCCACTTGCCGTATCGCGCCAGCAGCGCAAGGCGTCGCTCGCCCAGCAGCGTCAGGAAGATGGCGGCATAGCCCGCAAAGCCGATGTAGGCAATTGGCACGCCGCCGTATCCGCCAAGATAAGCATACGGCGAGCTATCCACGTAGCTGCAATCGCTGACGCCCTGCACGCAGGCGATCTCAGTGCCAGTCAGCTTGGCGTACGAGAGGTAGCTGGCGATCAGCAAGCCGATCAGCGCTAGGATCGCGCTGACCCGCCATAATGAGTCGCGCTTGGCATGGGCAGCTTTATCGCTGAGGGCGTGCGCTACGTATTGTCTTGCAGAGTCGCTAGCCGTCATAGCATGCACCTTGATTTCATAGCGATTGGATTTCACAGAGGCTGGTCGAATAAGCGGACAGGCAACTGCGTTCCGACCGGCACTTCGGTCACCCCTTCAGGGATGATCAGCAAGCCATCGGCGTTGACCAGCGAGCTGATCGCGCCTGAGCTTTGTGTGCCTGCGCTGTGAGCGAGCAAGCGCCCGTCAGGCTGACGGCGCAGCTTGACTCGCGCGAAAGTGCGCCTGCCGTCGCTGTGCATCGCTTCTGCCACTTCGGCGACGGCGTGCGGCATATTGGCGTGTGGCGCGCCGAGCAGCTTGAGCAGGGCAGGGCGCACGAAAATCTCAAACGTGACCAAAGCGCTGACGGGATTGCCCGGCAGGCCGAAGAACGGCACGCCGCCGAACGTCCCGAAGGCGAGCGGCTTGCCCGGCCGCATGTTCACACGCCATAAGCTGAGCGAGCCGCGCCGCGCAACCGCTTCTTTGACCACGTCCAGCGCGCCGACCGAGACGCCTGCTGTGCTGAGAATCAGGTCGGACTCGGCGGCTGCCTCAAGGCGGCTGTAGACGGCCTCGACCGAGTCGGGCGCGATGCCCAAGAAGCGCGGCACACAGCCGAGCCGCTGCACAGCAGCGCACAGCGCTAAACCGTTCATGTCGTGAATTTTGCCCCTTGTCAGCGGGGCGTGCGGCGGCAAGAGTTCGTCGCCCGTCGAGAGAATCGCCACCACAGGTCGGCGCGTCACTGAGACCTGCGCCATGCCCAGCCCCGCCAAGATGCCGATCTCCGCCGCGCCTAACGAGCGACCTGAGTCAAGCACGAGCGCGCCCGCGCGAACGTCCTCGCCAGCTTGGCGCACGCCATGCCCTGCGCTGACAGCAGCTCGGATCAACACCTGCGCAGGGGGCGGAGCGTTCATCGCGAAGCCGCTCGCGCCCTCATCCGTCTGCTCCACAGGGACGACCGCATCCGCGCCTTCAGGCAGCAGCGCGCCTGTCATGATCCGCATGGCAGTCTGCGGCGGCAGCGGCGCCTGCGGAAAGCTGCCCGCAGGAATATCGCCGCTCACAGGCAGCAGCACAGGCTGCTCAGCGCTGGCGGTCGCCACATCGGCGGCGCGCACAGCGTAGCCATCCAGCGCGCTGTTCGCAAATGGCGGCAGATCGTGCGCCGCGCGGATCGGTTGCGCCAAAACGCGCCCGAACGCCTCTTCCAGAGGCACAGTCTCGGCGGGCAGCGGCGAAAAATGGCTCAAAATGCGCTCAAGCGCTTCGTCAACGCTATACAACGCTCGCTCCTTTCGTCTCGGCGATTATAGCGCAGTCAGCGCGCCCTTGCCTCATGCGGTCTAGCGCGCCCGTCGCGCCGGGCGGATGATCCCGAACCAAATCGCCGCGCCCATCACGCTCGAAGCGATCAGAAGCCACGCGCTCAGCCAGAAATTGACGGGCAAGTTGGTCAAGCGCGCCACAATCACTGCATCGTTCGGAATGTTGCCCAGCATGGCAGATTGGTTATCCCACAGCACAAGGATATCGTTGAGCGCGTTGAAACCGACGATCAGCGCTAAAGCGTTCAGTCCGAATAGCACAACCGTGCGCGAGCCGAGCGCCGCCAGCGCGAAGAGCGCTGTCCCGCTGAGGACGCCGGTCAGCAATGCCACGTTGCTGCGCACTAAGACGAAGGTCAGCACAAGCGCGCCAATTGCCGCGCCGCGCAGCAGGATTTGCAATTGACTCTCGCTCTCGCGCAGCGCGCCGCCCGCTGACCACAAGCCGATGGTTAGGCCGACGCCGCCGATGAGCAGCACGCCCTCGCTGCCCGTGAACAGCAGCGCGCAGCCGATGAAGAACAAGCCCGTCAGCACAGCGACGAGGCGCACGCGCCGCGCCCGATTGGCCGCGAACAGCAAGATCGCGCCGAAAAATGCCGCGCCCAGATAGCCCATCTGCGTGATAATGATCCGATTGCCGCCGGCCGTGGTCGCCAAGCCCGCGCCGTTCGGGAAGACTCGGAATTCGATGAAGCGCCCGCCTGTCAGCAAGGCTGCAATGCCGTGACCTGCCTCGTGAACAAAGGTGACCACCAGCCGAAACGGATAGAGCAAGCTGCTGACCGCCTCGTTGTTCGGCGCGATCTGCCACAATGAGAAGACAAGCGCAAATGCGCAGAGCGAAGTGAACAGAACTTGGCGGCGCAGGCGCGCCTCTGCGCCAAACGTCAGTGGAGTGCGGTAATCATCCATCGAAGTTCATGCCTTTGCGGTCTTCCGCCTTGTGAGCATACAATTGTGGTCAATTGCGTTTGACTTTAACACGGCTTGCTGCCACAAGGGAACTTCCGATGCCCAAACCGAGCCTCTCGTCTGCCGAGCCGCTGCGCTTCGGCACGGTTGGCGCGCCGCAGACCACGCCCAAGCCCGGCGGCACGCCGCTCGCCATTGCGCACAGCCGCGCGCTCGGCTTGGATCATCTTGAGATCGCGTGGGTGCAGGGCGTGCGCATCACTGATGAAGCCTGCGCCGCGATCAAGGCGGCAGCTGAGCAACATGCGATCTCGCTCAGCGTTCACGCCCCGTATTTCATCAACCTGAACAGCCAGACCGCTGAGCTAATGCAGAAGAGCGATGAGCGGCTGCTGATGGCGGCGCGCAAAGGCTTCTTGGCAGGCGCGCGCGATATCGTCTTCCACCCTGCGTCTTACCACAATCAGCCGCCAGAGAAAGTCTACGAGCGCGTGCGCGAAAAGTTGCTGGAGCTGACTGCTATCTTGCGCGCTGAAGGCGTGGCAGTCACCTTGCGCCCCGAGACAATGGGCAAGCCCACCATGTTCGGCACGCTGGAGGAGATCATTCAGCTCAGCCGAGATGTTGAAGGCGTCCTGCCTGCGATTGATTTTGCGCACCTACACGCGCGCAGCGGCAGGCACAACACATACGAGGAGTTCCGCGCCATGCTCAAGGCGGTTGAAGATGGGCTCGGTCGGCGCGGCTTGGAGACCCTGCACTTGCACCTGAGCGGCATTGAATACGGCCCGCAAGGCGAGCGCCGACACATCCCATTGAACGAATCCGATTTTGCCTACCGCGAGCTGCTACAGGCGCTGATCGAGGTGGGCGCGCGCGGCACGGTCGGCGTGGAAGCGCCTGAGCCATTCCACGTGGCGGATGCGCTCACCTTGCAAGCGACCTATCGGCGTTTGCGCGCCATTCACGAAGGCTCAGTTGTCTAAGTGCTGGAAGACGAGGCGACCTAATCTTCTTGTTTTGCCGCAGGGCCGCTAGAATATCGAAGGCGACCTTGCACGCCCTGTGCCACAGAAATGCATTTTGAGCCTGCCATATGTCCAATTTTGACCATTTGTTTACGCCATGGCGCTACAGCTACTTGAGCAGAGAGAAAAAGAAGCTCGAGGCGGATTGTATCTTCTGTATGAAGGTCAATGCCGACGACGAAGCTGAACACGTCGTCTATCGCTCGACGCATGTGTACGTAGCGCTCAATTTGTATCCTTATAACAACGGTCACTTGATGATCATCCCGTACGCGCACGTGGCAAGCACTGAGCAGCTACCAGCAGAGGTGCTCACTGACCTGATGCTCACGACCAACGCAGCGCTGGCGGCGCTACGCCGCGTTTACAACCCAGAGGCATTCAATATCGGCGCCAATTTGGGCGAGGCGGCGGGCGCGGGCATAGCAGGGCACTTTCATCTGCACGTCGTGCCGCGCTGGGGGGGCGATACCAACTTCATGTCAGTGATCGGCAGCACGCGCGTGATCCCAGACGAGCTCAATCAAACATGGCGCAAATTGCGCGAGGCGTGGCAGCCCTCGCCAAACAGCGGCTAGTTCTTTTCGGGGCAGAAAAGGGCTGTTTTGATGGCAACCGACGGCAAACATGCAACAGATGTTGTGATTGTGAGCGGCGCGCGCTTGCCGCAAGGCAAGTTCTTGGGCGCGCTGAAATCTTTCAGCGCCGTGCAGCTGGGCAGCTTGGCAGTGCGCGCCGCTGTGGAGCGCAGCGGCTTGCCGCCCGAGTCCATTGACGAGGTGATCATCGGTCAGGTGGTGGCGGCGGGCTCAGGGCAGGCGGTGCCGCGCCAGATCTGGCTTGGCGCAGGCTTTCCTGATACGGTCTGCGGCACGGCGGTCAACAAGGCGTGCGGCAGCAGCTTGAAAGCGGTCATGCTGGCGGCGAATGCGATCAAGGCAGGCGATGGAGTCGCTTACGTGGCAGGCGGCACTGAGAGCATGAGCAACGCGCCGTATCTGGATATGGCGGCGCGCAGCGGCGCGCGCTACGGTCACGTGGAGCTGAAGGATAGCTTGCAACTGGACGGCTTATTCTGCTCGATGACCGATCAGCTGATGGGCAACGCCGCTGAGTTCATCGCCGAGCAGCTTGGGATCAGCCGCGAGGAGATGGACGAATTCGCCTTGAGCAGCCATCAAAAGGCGGCAGCGGCGACCGAGGTGGGCAAATTCAAGGCGGAGATTGTGCCAGTCACTGTGCAAGATAAGGGGGGGACGCGCGTGCTGGATCGCGACGAGCCGATCCGCCCTGAGACGACGCTCGAGGCGCTCGCCAAGCTGAAGCCCGCCTTCGATCCGAACGGTCGCGTGACGGCAGGCAACGCGCCCGGCTTGAACGACGGCGCGGCAGCGGTCGTGGTGACGCGCCGCGACTTCGCCGAACGGCATCGCGTGCAGCCCTTGGCGCGCATCGTCGCCTACGGACAGGCGGCGCTTGATCCGCGCTGGATTTTCTACGCGCCCGTCAAGGCGATTCCAATCGCTCTGCAGCGCGCAGGCTGGCGGATGGCGGATGTAGACCTGTTCGAGATCAACGAGGCGTTCGCGGCGCAGGTGCTGGCGGATGTGCGGGGCTTGGCGCGCGAAGGCTACGAGCTGCCGATGCACAAGTTGAACGTCAATGGCGGCGCCATCGCGCTCGGACATCCAATCGGCGCTAGCGGCGCGCGCGTCTTGGTGACTCTGATCCATGCGCTCAGAGATCGCGGGCTGCGTCGCGGCGTAGCGGCGCTCTGCCTCGGCGGCGGCGAAGCAGTCGCCATGGCTATCGAGATTGAATAGCGGCTGCAAAGCGCCGCGTCTATACTCGAAGGCGTCTTCATCCGCATTGCATTCTTCATCCGCATTGCATCAGGAGTGTGAGTATCCGTTACTTAGAGCTGATTCTTGCGACCGCGTTGTTGGCCGCCGCCTGCGCCAATCGTCCTGTTGCAACGCCGCTGCCTACTGCGACGCCTTCGCCGACGCCGCTCTCTCGGCCACTGCCAACCGTGGCCACTGCCGTGCCGTTCGGCGCTGAGATGCGTCCGTTCCTGATGGTCATCCTCTCAGAGGATATCAACGCCACTGGCGTCGCGCTTGAGCGGACGCTGCGCGACCAGACAGGGTTCGCATTCCGCGTTGAGTTCTATGCCAGCGCTGCGCAGGCGCTAGCAGTGCTATGCGGCGACGTGCCTGCCTTCGGCGTCCTCGATGGTTGGACGCTGCTGGCGGCGCAGAT
>JAGHYP010000171.1 GCA_017743585.1 Chloroflexota bacterium | reverse complement strand
GGCGACCCTGATGTTTTCTATGCAAACGGCGCTTGAAAGATTTGTTTTGGCTGCGAGGTATTATTAAATTGCTGTGCCTGATTAAGGTTTTCAAATCGAGTTGAGAACGGCCTATAAAAGCAACGGCATTTTTGCGTCTTCGGAAAATTTTCAGCTCTCTAGCCAAGCGCCGCCGCCCGGCTGCGCCATGCGAATTTCGCGCACACCTTCGATGGCGCTCAGCTCGGCGCGCACGCGCTCAGCCGCCTCAGGCAGGCAGAGGCAGTGGACGTTAGCGCCGGCGTCAATCGTGTAGCAGACTCCAACGCCTTCGGCGCGCAACTGGCGCACGCGATGCATCACGGCAACGGTCGGCGGCAGCCAATACAGCAACGGCGGCGTGCTAGTCTGCATAACGGCATGCATGATGTCCGAATCCAATTCCACAAGGCGTGCGAGCCGTTCGAAATCGCGCTCCAAAACCGCCCGGGCGCACTGCTCGAGACGCGCGGCTGAGGTGGCGAGGCGCGCCGCTTGCAACGGGCTGCTCTCTGCCAATCGGTGACCTTCCGTGCTGCCGACCGCCTTATGCGCCGTGCTGATGATGGCGATCAGGTCAATCAGCTGCCAGTGAGTAGGGGGCGCGATGCTCTCAGCATAGCTGCTGCGATGATCCTCGCCCATGTGCCAGATCACAAAGCCGCCTGGCACGCTGCGCGCAGCCGAGCCTGAGCCAAGCCGCGCATAGGCGCTCAGTTCTGCCTCGCTTAGATTCAGGTTGAGCGCCGCCGCTGCCGCCAGCGAGAGCGCGGCGAAGGCGGAAGCCGATGAAGCGATGCCCGCGCCAGTGGGAAAGTTATTGTGCGAGACAACCTCAGCGCGCAACGTGCAGCCCGCCAAACGCCGCGCGTAATCGAGGTGCGCTGTGATACGGGCAAGGCTCGCGCCCTCTAAAACGCGCCCATCCACCACAGCGCGGTCGGCGCTCAGCGCAGCGCTAAAGCGGACAGTGGTGCGCGTGAACAAGCCGCCTAAGTTCATAGAGAAAGACGAATTGGCGGGCAGGCGCAAGGCGTGGTCGCGGTTGCCCCAGTATTTGATGAAGGCGATATTGCTGTGCGCGCAGGCGGTCGCTTGCATAGGCTATCGTTCACAGGCGATCTAGAGATAGGGACGCTCTACAAGGCGCCCTAAAGCGATCTAAGGCGATCTAAGGGCGGATGAGCGAAGGCGGCGGGCGCTCAATGCCGCAATTGGGGAAGCCATAGCAAGCGTCAGGCTCGAGGTAGCCCTCTGCGTCGAAGCGCCCTTTGCGGATGTCGTTCAGGTCGAGCTTATCAGGGCTAGAGGGCATGACGCAGCCGAGCGCGGTCAACGGATTTTCGGGCGCGCGCGGCGTGACCATTGGCTGGCTTGGATTGAAGTAGTTGTAGACAATGCGCGAGACGCCTTCCATGATCTCCCACAGCGCAATATTGCCAACTTGCTGACCGGGCGGCAGGCGCTCCCAAGTGTAGATGACCAAGATGTAATTGCCGCCGGGCGTGAACACGATGCCGACGTCGTTGTTATTCCAGCTCTGATTGCCGGGCGCCCAGCCGTTCTTGTGCGCCACGCGCGTGCCTCGCGGCACACCGAGCTCAATCAGGCGCCCGATGACGTTGCCGCTGAGCAGCTCGAGCATCTGTTGGCATTCGGTCTGCGTGAATTGCTCAGGCGCAGCGGCGATCAGGCCGCTGCCATACTGCGCGCAATCGTAGAGCTGCAAGAGCAGGTTTGCCATATCTTCAGGCGTGGTGCGGCTCCAGCGGTCAGGGCGCGCATCGAAGTTTGGATTCGGCACAGGCGGCGGATTGTTATCAATGCTCCACAGGTCGCTGGCGCCGACCCAGAGCGGCGCGTTGATGAAGGTGTAGCGCGCGCCGACGCGCCGCATGGTCTGGTTGACCTGACGCAAGCCATCGGCGAGCTTGGCGCGCGGCGAATCACCAACGCCTGTATGCTGCATCAGGAGATTGGTGGACTCGTTGATGTTGCACAAGATTGAGCTCGCCATCAGCCATTGGATATCAGGCCGTGGCGCGGAGTTGAGCTGCGCAAAAGTGTTGATCAGCACAGGCAACTTGATGGTGCCGGCCGCTGAGTAGGCGATATCAGGATTGATCCACATCTCAGCGCCGTTTTGCAAGTCAATCACGCCGACCGAGGCGAGTGTATCTGGCCCGTTTGGCGCGAAGTTGCGGCTCTGAAAATACCGCAGAATGGCGGCGCGCAGAGCGGACATATCTGCCGCCTTAGCGCCTTCTGTGCGCATGGGCAGCTTGACGACGCGGTTTTGCGGGCGGAAGAGCGCCGCTTCGATTAAAGGGATGGCGCGCTCGATATCAAGGCGCGTGCCTACCGCGCCTGCGCCAAAGGTGAGCGTGTTCAGATCGAAATTGCCGCTGCTAGCAGCTTGGTCGTAGCGGCGCGCGATATCTTGCAACACTTCGCGCAGGCGCGCTTCAGAATAATCGGCGATGAGCGGCACGCTGATCAGCCGAGTGGGACGGCGCCAAAGATAATTCCAAAAATCTTGCCAATAGTTGCTGCTGAGCGCGGTCTGCGCACGAATCTCGGATTGCATTTGGTCGCTTTTGATGACGAAGCCGATGCTGGCAGGGAAGAGCTGGATCGGATGTCCGAGGTATTCGAGCAAGACAGGCTGCTGATAAATATTCTCCCAAGCCCTGACCGCCTCTGCTAGGCGCAAGCCGCTGACAGGCACGCCTGCCACAGTGATATCGCTTTGCAGGCGCTCGCGGCTCTGCTCAAAGTTGATCAGCTCGAGCGCGAACAGCACCAGCGCCGCGAGCAACATCAACCCTGAGAAAACGCTCAGCACGGGCAGGGGCGAAGATTGCTGACGCGTGCCTAAGCCTGTCACAGGCATAACCACACTCCGCTGCGCAGGATCAGCGAGGTCAGGCCGCCATTATAGCAGCCAGGCTTAGGCAGCGCAGCTACGCGCGCGGAGCGCGCTCAGGCGCTCCAACTTTCGTTGCGCACAATGCGAAAGCCGATGAAATCCAAGCCAAGTTCAGGGCGCATTTCATCGCGTTTGGTGGTGCGGAAGCTCGCCGCGTCTTTGTTCACCCACGAGCCGCCGCGCCGCACGCGTCCCTTGGAAGGGCATTCCAGCGATTCATCGCCCGTCCGATAATCAGTCAGGCACCATTCCCAGACATTGCCGCACATATCCACTGCGCCGAACGGACTATCGCCGAGGCCTTCATAGCGCGTGACAGGCGTTGTGCCGTCGCTATTGCAGTTGCAGCGCGCAGGCTCAAAAACGTCGCCCCAAGGGTAGGCATAATTTTGCTTGCCCTGTGCGGCGCGCTGCCATTGCGCTTCAGTGGGCAGCGCGATCATCTCGCCGCTGACTTCGCTGAGCCAGTGGCAAAAAGCGACTGCCTCATACCACGAGATGCCGACCACAGGGTAGTCAGGTCGGTTCCAGCGCTCAACATCCCAGAGGCGCGGCTTGCTCCAAGCGTGTTCAATGCGCATGCGCCAGCCCTCGCTCGTCCACCAACGCGGCTCGTCATAGCCGTTGGCGCGTATGAAGCGCTCGAATTGTGCGTTGGTGATCGGATATTTGGCGATCTTGAACGAGCTGACAATGCGCGCCGTGTTGTAGCTGAGGTAGCCGCCGCGCTCAAGACGAACCGGCCCCGCCGGCACATCGCACCACTCGAATGGCTGACCGAGAATCTGCGCAACTGCGCACGCTGTGCGCGGCACACTGGGGGTGCCGGTATCTTTTTTCGCGCTCGGCTGTGCGTTCTTCGGATCTTTCTTCGGGTGCAACGGCAGCGCTTCTTCGCGCCGGCGCTGCAAGGCCGCCAGATATTCGAGTAGCGGCAAGGCATGCGTGTAATCGCCGAACTCGCACAGCGTAATCAGCCGCCTATGCAACGCAGCGCTCTCCTCGTCTATAGACCAGCCGGGCGGCGGCATGGCAGGCTGATAAGGCGCAGGCGGATTGGCGATCGCCTTCGGAATGAACTCGATCAGCTTCTCAAGAGCGGCGTCGTAGTAGCGCGGGTAGAACTCAATCCCTTGCCTGCCGCCGATGGCGCGGATATCGAGCGGCAGCTGGTCGGGGTGCGGCGGGTAGCGACCTTCGTGTGCCAAAAGCACAATTGGCTTGCCGAGCCGCAACGCTTCGCCGATCTCACGGCGCACCCAGTCCTGCGGATCGTGAATGCGCTCGTCAAAGGTATGCTCAGAGACAACCAACAGCACGCAGTCGCTCTCGCGCAGATGCCGCAAAATGCTCGACTCGAAATCTGTGCTATCAATGCTCGAAAAGTCAATGAAAATATCGGCATTGATTCGGGTGCGCAGGTCTGCCACAAGCCGATGCGTGAAGCCCCAGCTTTTGCGCCGATAGCTGACAAACAGTTTGTATCTAGGCTGCGCAGGCGAGAGCTTTTGGCGCAGCTGCTCGACGTAAGGCTGCAGGCGCTCGATCCAATCGCCTTCTTCGCGCTCTTGCACAGCCTGCAGCAGCGCCATCAGCGCGGCACAATTGTTGCCCGCTAGGTACATGATCAGCTGTTGCGTGAAGTCTATGGGACTCTGATCCAGATTGACGCGATGCTGCAGGTCTTGATCGTCCCAAAATGCCCACATCAGGATGTTCTCGCGCCGCTCGCGCATATTGAAGAGCGGCGTCAGCACGCGGATCAAGCGCTTGATATCTTCGGGCGGCAAACACATAGCGGATACACCTGAATTCTAATGCAAACGATGATAGCGACTTCGACAGTACGTCAACTGAAATCAAACTTATTTAGCTATCCTATAACGAAACGGGCATAAAAGCAAGCAACGCCTTCTCTTGAAGGCGTTGCCATGTGTACAAAATGCCCAGCTCAAGCGGTCACTTCTGGAAAGTGGCGCGCAAACTGTTGAAAATATCGTTGATCCACGCGACGAAAAAACCGGCGAGGCGCAGAGGCCAAAGCGGATCCTTGATCGGCTCAGGCTTCATCTCTTTAGCAGCGTTCACTTCGCGATTGGCGTAGCGCATCAGCAGCGCAATCCCGATAGCCAGCGACGCTACAGCGCCGATCACAACTGCAATCACAATCAAAAAGGCGATCAGCTTATCGCCCGTGACGGCGACTGCTGAAGCGGCTTCGTTCGTCGTCTGCAAGCGGCTGACAGGCACAATTGGATTGGTGACGATCATGAAGATGATGAAGACCAGGCCGAGCGTGATGCCGGTTGCCACAGCGATTGGCTGGATGAACGGACGAAAGGTCTCGACGAGAGGCGGGATGACCTTGCGCGCTAAAGCGATTGCCTCGCGCAAGCCGAAGCGCGGCTTCTGAGCTGCTTCCAGCGCTGCCCAGTAGGCTGGACCTTCATGCGTTGAGGCGCCCGGCGCTAACGCGCCGATTCCCCACAGAAAGCCGAACGTGCCGCCGACGCCAGCTAGGATCAGCAGCGAGCCCTGCACGATGCCGCCGCTCGGCGCCAGCGGAAACACTGCCAGAAATGTGACATAGATAGGCACAACCAAGACCGCCACCACGCCCGCGCCGACAAAGCGCTTGACCAAAAAGCCGTGTGTGAGCATGCCGCCCGGCACTAGCAGCAGATAGACGATCAGCGCCACTATGATTGTGCCGAAATCAGCGGTCAGCGGCGGCACTGGCCAATGCAGCAGCAAGTGAACAGGCACATGCAGGATCAAGCCGAGCAGCAAGCCACGCACACTGCCGAACAACAAGCCGAAGATCGCCATGCACAGCAGCGCCACGATGTACTTCTCGCCGAGCGCGAGCGCTGCATAGGCTGTGCCTACCACCACGCCGCCCAAGATCATCCCGTTCACAGCGCGGATGAGGCCAGGGCGGATCAAAAAGGCAGGAATCGGCAGGACCATACTCGTTCCCTCTCTGCCTCTAAAGCACGTAGATGACGGCGAAGAAGACAAGCCACATGGCGCCTACAAAGTGCCAGAAGACCACGCTCGCTTCTACGCCCCAGTGCTTCTCGGCTGAATAGCGACCGCGCCACACGCCGATTAGCACAACCCCTAGCAGGAGCGAGGCGATCGTCGCGTGCAGGCCGTGAAAGAAGAGCATTGCCCACGCGATCGAGCTATACGGGCCGCTCGGCGGCACTTGGGCACCCGCTGCCAGCAAGCCGATCAGGAACACTACACCAAGCGCCAGAGTCGCCAGGCCGAAGCGCAGCGCTTCTCCAAATTGATTGGCGCGCACAGCCTTGAGCAGGCGCGCAGCTGTCACGCCGCTGAGCAG
>JAGHYP010000170.1 GCA_017743585.1 Chloroflexota bacterium | reverse complement strand
GGGCAGCTTGGCGCCGCTGCCGATGACCACACCGAAGGTCAAGCCGCCCTCCACGCCGTAAGGAAAGCCGATTGCGCATACCGCTGTGCCTGCCTTCACTCGGCGCGAGTCGCCGAGCGCTACTGTTGGCAAGTTAGAAGCCGCAACAGCGATCGCTGCCAGATCGAGCTGTTCATCAGCTGCGAGCAACTTGCCCATCAGCTCGCGCCCGTCGTAGAGCGCGACACGCAGCGCGCCACGCTGTATCACGTGCGCATTGGTCACGATCAGCCCGTCGCTGTGCCAGATCGTGCCAGAGCCGCTGCCTTGCTGCCAGCTGCGTCCGCTCGTGATGCGCACAAGGCTGCGGCGCGCCTCAGCAGCGAGATCGCTCAGACATCTGTTGAGTTGCTCGAGGACGCTCATCGCAGCATCCCTCAGCGCGCAGGGCGCTCACCAATAGTGACCTGCAGCGTCTGCAGCGCGCCGCCGCGCACGATCTGAATCGGCACGGTTTTGCCGATGGACTCGCTGCGCAGGGCGCGGATCAGGTCTTCAGGACTTTGCAAAGGCGATCCATCAAAGCTGAGCAGCACATCGCCGATCAGCAGGCCGCCTCGCTCGGCAGGGCTATCAGGCTCTATCGAGACGACCAGCAAGCCTTGCGATTGTCCTGCGCGCCCAGCCAATGCCGCTGAGAGCTTGGCAGTCTGCACGCCGATGCCCAGATAGCCGCGCCGCATTTTGCCGTGCGTCATCAACGTTTCGGCCACGCGGCGTATGGTACCCGTCGGAATGGTCAAACTGATGCCGCGCATGGCGCTTGTGTTGATGCCCAAGACTCGTCCGCCGGCGCTGATCAGCGCGCCGCCCGAAAAGCCAGGATACATCACCACGTCCGTCTGCAGAAAGTGATCCACCTGCATGCCAGCGGGCAATCTATCGCCGCGCTCCAGCGCTGAGACGACGCCAAGCGTCGCCATGATCGTCTCGCCGGGACGGCCGAGCGCCAGCACCAAGTGACCGACGCGCAGCGTCTCAAGCGTTGTCCAATTTGGCACAGGCAGCTCGAAGGCAGCGCGCAGGACGGCGAGATCGCTTGACGGATCGCGTCCGACTAGCGTAGCAGGCACTTTCTCGCCATTCGGCAAGCCGATCTGAATACCCTCATCGCGCTCCACCACGTGATTGGCGGTCACGATCACGCCTTTTTCCCAAACCACGCCGCTGGCGGGCAGGCGACGTCTCGCCTCAACGCGCACCACGCTGCCGCCAACTTGCTCAGTCAGCGCTGCCATCTCTTCTGAAAGGCGCTGCAGCACATCTGACATTGCTCACCGCTCCCGAACGTTCACAAACCGCCCTGAGCATACGCTGATCGCGCGCTGGCGCGCATCCTACATTGGTATAGCGCGCGCCTATCCGTTCGGGTAGGTCGCCGCTGCCGCTCGACTGCAAAGGTCAACTATGTCATTCTGACAGGCAAGCGTATAATGAGAATATAGAGGTTGCGACTGAGACTTGGGCAGCAGCAATGGCGCCTACCTGAGCGGCGTGCGGCTGGCAGCATATCGCTCCAATCGCCTGAAGGACGGCGACAAGATTCGGCTGGGACAGATGGTCATGCACATGCGCCTCGGCTGCACTGCTCAGTCACTGCCAAAATGACTCAATGATGACGACACATGCTCGCGCACATAGCCTTTGGGCTGTGATGCGATGCTTAATCTGTGGAGAAAGCACTTTGAAAGCGACCTTTCGTTGGCTGATCTGCCTGACCGCCCTTGCGGCGGCTTGCGGCGCGCCCGCCAGCCCGACCGCTGTTCAGAATGCGCCTACGCTTGTGGCGCCGACCTTGCCGCCGACCGTAGCGCTCATCACGCGCGCGCCAGAGACCTCGCCAACGCAGTCGCCCGTCACTGCACAGACTGAGCTGCTCGCCCAAGCGCCGCCCTCGCCCACGCCGACCCCAATGCGAGCTGAGCCGCCCACGCAGCCTGCGCCGCCTGCTAACCCGACGCCTGATGCGCTGAGCGAAGGCGCGCTGCGCATCTTCGCCTACAACCCCAATCGCAACCGTCTCGTCTTCTACGATCTGGATGGCAACGCGGAGGAATCAACTGTTGGCACTGCGCGCGCCCTAGCCATTCCGTGCCTCAGCTATGAGGATAACCTAGTGCTGCACTTCGGCGGCGATACAAGCGGCATGCAGGCGATCTATCCTCTGCGCGGCGGCGAGCCGCTGTTGCTCGGTCAGAATCACGGCTTGGCTTGCTCGCTGCGCGATAGAATACAGCTGAGCGCCGATGGCAACCTGCTCGGCGTGTTGAGCTACCGCGCCGATGCCACGCGCGGATCGTTCGCCGTTGGCACGTTGCGCGTGCTGGAGTTGCCCACGCTTGAAGAGCGCGCGCGCTTGGAGAACGTCAACAGCTTCGCTTTCCGCGACCGCGAGGTGGCTATTGTGCAATTTTTCGCGGATGCGAGAGGCGAAGTGCCCTCTGTGGACGTGCGCTTGTGGAAGGGCGAGCGCACACAGCTTCTGGTCAGCGAGCTGCCTGCCAGCGAAGGCTGCACTTTTGTGAGCAGCACAGTGCGCGCTGTTGGCGAGGCGCTGTTCATCGTTTTTGGCGAGCGTTGCAGCCGCAGACCGTCTCAATGGCGCGCAGTGCGCATCACGGCAGACGGCGCTCATGTCGAGATCGGCAGAGGCAATAGCGGCGGCACTTTTCTACCGTTCAGCGCCTTGAATCAGCTGCACATCGTCAGTCCAACTGAGGCGTTGCTGGTCTATCCGAACGGTCTGGACGCCTCTGTGGCGAACGTCGGCAGGCTCTCGCTTGAGACGGGCGAGCTGAAGCCTGTGCTGAACGCCGTTGTGATCGAGCGTCATCCGCCCGACCTGCCGCGCCGTTTCCTCTTCAACGCCGATGGCAGCTGGCTAGCAATGGTCACGCGCAGCGGCAATGGCGATGAGCAACTGCATCTATACGCCATTGATCGCGGCGAAGCGCCAGTTCCGATCAGCGCGGCGAGCCGTGGCGCGCGCATTTTGGCGGCCGCTTGGTCTGCCGATGGCTCGCGCTTGTTCTACACTACAGGCGGCGCGCCTGATGCGCTGTACAGCGTCTCAGTTAACGACCTGCGACCGCGTTTGATCGCGCGCGGTCGCTTCCAAGGCTTGGTCATCACGTCCAGCGGCGACTTGGCCATCCTCGCCAAGCAGGTGCAATCAGGGCGCGACTTGCTCAACCATCTGGTGGCGATCGAGACAACCAACGGCAATGAGCGCGTGATCGTCGAAGGACGAAAAGACGAGGCAGCTCTGCAGCCGCTCGCCATCCGCTGACTTGATATGAATGCAAAAGACCAGCAGCGCTTACTGCTGGTCTTCGCTTGCCCTGGAGAGGACTCGAACCTCCACGCCTTTAAAGGCACAGCCCCTCAAACTGCCGCGTATGCCAATTCCGCCACCAGGGCTTGTTCTGCCTCTAATTGTATGCAACCCCTTGCACCTTGTCAATAGTCTCTTGTATCTGGGAGCGGCCCGGCGAGATAGAATCCGCGCGAGCCTGTGCAGGATTTTTGCCCCTCACGCGCTAAAATGCAGAGGCTGCTTCTCAAGGAGAGTTGGCTGGCATGGCGCAGCTCAGGCTATCCGAAGTCCATCTCGGAGTTGCCCGTCTAGAGGCGCGCTTTGCAGATCGTATCAAGGTCGATCCGCGCCTAACACGACAGCTAGTCAGTTTTCAGGCGAACAAAGAGCGCCCGATATTTCGCTGGTTCAGATACAAGGAAGGCTTTTCGGCGCAGCTGGTTGAGTACCTTTTAGACAAGCTGGATCTTCAAGAAGGATGCTTGCTCGATCCTTTTGCAGGGATTGGCACGACGCTTTTCACTGCGAGTCAACGCGGCATAGCAAGCGTCGGCATAGAGCTTTTGCCAGTGGGCTGCGCAGCGATTGAAGCACAGCGCCTAGCTCGAAGTCAAAAAGGCGCGGATTTGCTAGAAAGCCTAATCCGCTGGCGCTCTGAGCGGCCTTGGCTCTCCGCAACCCGTAAAAGGTCGTATCCACATTTGCGCATCACGCAAGGCGCCTTCCCTGACTCTACACAAGCTGCGTTGGAAAAATATCTGTCCGCCTTGGAAGCTGAGCCGCTTCCAGCGCAGCGTATACTGCATTTTGCTGCGATGTGTGTGCTTGAGGAAGTCAGCTACACGCGCAAGGATGGGCAATACCTTCGCTGGGATTATCGTTCGGGGCGCCGGCTGGGAAGCAAGCCTCTAGATAAGGGCAGGTTGCCGAGTTTTGAGGAAGCGATCTCGAATAAGCTAGCTCAAATCATAGATGACCTGCGTCCATCAGGACGGCTCTTTGAGGAACCACCACTTCGCGGCGATATCCAACTGTTATGTGGCTCTGCGCTAGACCTGCTGCCAACGTTAAAAAGCGCCTCATTCGACGGCGTCATCACCTCGCCGCCATACGCCAATCGCTACGATTACACGCGCACTTACGCGCTAGAACTCGCAATCCTCGGCGTGGATGAAGCAGCCATACGTCACTTAAGGCAGCAAGATGATTTCTTGCACTGTGGAGAACCGCGAAAAGACAGAGCTCAGTAGGCGTTTTTCACCTGAGCTCTACCAAAGCGCCAAAACAGCCTTTGAAAATCAGCTTGAGCTTGCAGCGATTTTAGAATACCTTGAGGGTCAAAGAAGGATGCGGCGGCTTAACAACTCAGGCATTCCTCGCATGCTGAGGAACTACTTTTTCGAGCTGGCGTTAGTCATCTTTGAGTGCGCACGTCTGCTAAAGCCAGGCTCTTACTTTATTATGGTCAATGACAACGTGCGATACAGTGGCATCTCCATTCCCGTCGACTTGATCTTGTCTGATTTTGCTGAGTGCGCAGGATTTCAGGTTGAGGATATTTGGGCATTGCCGTCAGGCAAAGGTAACAGCAGCCAACAAATGAGTCTCTACGGTCGTGAAGAGCTTCGAAAAAGCATCTGCGTCTGGCGAATGAGCGGCTCATGAGAAGAGGGCGAGAGATTGACCTAGAAACGTGGTTGCGGGATCAGGCAGGATCAGCCCACCTTGTGCCTCAGGCGTCCATGACGGACCGAACGCGTGAATTTTTGCAATCGAATGCTGACATCACAAATAATCTGTGCTACCAGCCGCTCGCCTTGAAGATTGTCTTGAGGAAAGCTGTGCGCTCTGCTGGCGTCATCGGGCGCGGGCGCGCGTAGTCTTCAATCAGCCCTGTGAACAGCTGCACTGAGAGCAAACGCCCCTGATAGATGATCAGTTTATCGGCGAACATCTGGCGCGTGCCGAGCGACTGCATCTGATCGAAGAACAGGTTGCCCAAGCCGAAGTGAATGAACGCGCCGCCTTGCCACGCCGTGAAGGCGAAGCCTTGCGGCTGATGCGCTTGACTGCCGATCACAACATCCGCGCCCATTGCAGCGTATTTGCGAAAGAAAGCGTCTTGCGAAGGCGGCGCGTTGTATTGATACAGCTCTTGATACTGCACAGTCATCACCACAATATCGGCGAGCGCCTTCAAGCGCGGAATCTGGCGGCTGAGGTAGTCATCATCGCAGCGCGCCGCACCAGGGCGTGTTTCGGTCGCCCATGCGCCGTTCGGCCCGACCGCGTTGCAGCCGATGAAGGCAATTCGATTGCCATTGTGTTCGCGGAAGGCAGCGCGCTGTGCCTCCGCCTGATTTCTGCCGCCGCCGAAATACGGAATTTGATACGCCTCGTAGATCGCCAGCGTGTTCAAGAAAGCGTCCGTTCCCCAGTCGTTGAGGTGATTGCCGGTCAGCTCGATCACGTTCACGCCGATGGCGTGCAGCAGCTCGAAGTAGCGCTCGCGGCTGCAAAAGCGCAGGCTTGTCGAGGCGGGATCAGGATACGGGCAGTTCTTGGCGAAGGCAACTTCATTGCTGACGTGCAGAATGTCCGCCTCTGATAAAAACGGCGCGATATCTCGCGCCGGATACAGGATGCCTTGCGTTTCCATCTTCCAAGCAGTAGCGCGTGTTAGCGCTGTGACGCCTGTCAGGATGAGCGACGTCAAGCGCGTCGGATCGCGATTGGTCGGCAGCCACCTGCCCGACGCTAAGATCGCCTGTGTCACCGCTTGCACTGCCGCTGCGTCTGCACCGACCACGCCGAAGGTGTCCGTCATGCTCCATTGATCGACCGAGACCGAGCGGCTCAGGATATTCACGCCGTCCACGCTGAGCGCCTTCAAGGTCGGATTGAGCTGCTCAAACGGCACGATTGACCACGCATTGCGCAGTTCCCACAGGCGCGG
>JAGHYP010000169.1 GCA_017743585.1 Chloroflexota bacterium | reverse complement strand
TGTATAAGAGACAGCCATCATCTGGGAACGCGCCACTGGCAAGCCGATCCACAACGCCATCGTCTGGCAGTGCAGGCGCACAGCGGCGCGTTGCGAGCAACTGCGCGCCGAAGGCTTTGCCGAGACCGTGCGCGCCAAGACCGGACTCGTGCTGGACGCCTACTTCAGCGGCACAAAGGTCGAGTGGCTGCTGGACAACGTGCCGAAGGCGCGCGAGCGCGCCGCCGCAGGCGAACTCGCCTTTGGCACTGTGGATACGTGGCTGCTGTGGAATCTGAGCGGCGGCAAGATTCATGCCACAGATGTCAGCAACGCCAGCCGCACTATGCTTTACAACATCCACACGCACGATTGGGACGATGAGCTGCTGGCGCGCTTCAATATTCCGCGCGCCTTGCTGCCGCAAGTCTTGCCGTCGAGCGCGCGCTACGGCGAGACGGACGCTGCGATCTTCGGCGCGGCAGTCCCTATCGGCGGCGTGGCAGGCGATCAACAAGCGGCGACCTTCGGACAGGCCTGCTATCAGATCGGCAGCGTGAAGAATACGTATGGCACGGGCTGTTTCATGCTGATGAACACAGGCGAGCGCGCCGTCGACTCGCGCGGCGGCTTGCTGACGACGGTCGCGTGGCAGCTCGGGCAGCATCCGACCGTCTACGCGCTCGAGGGCAGCGTCTTTGTGGCGGGCGCGGCTGTGCAATGGCTGCGCGACGAGCTACAACTGATTCGCACAGCGGCTGAGTCTGAGGCATTGGCTGCCAGCGTGGCGGATAGCGGCGGAGTCTACGTGGTGCCGGCGTTTGTCGGACTCGGCGCGCCGTATTGGGATAGCTTTGCGCGCGGCACGATCGTCGGGCTGACGCGCGGCAGCAATCGGGCGCACATCGTGCGCGCCACGCTTGAATCCATCGCCTTCCAGACGCGCGACGTGGTCGAGGTGATGATCCGCGATGCGGGTCTGCAGCTGGAGACCTTGCGTGTCGACGGCGGCGCAGTTGCGAACGATTGGCTGATGCAATTTCAAGCGGACATCCTCGGCGTGCCTGTGGTGCGCCCTGCTGTGACGGAAACAACAGCGCTCGGCGCGGCGTACTTGGCAGGTCTGGCGGTCGGCTATTGGGAATCGCCTGAGCAGATCGCGGCGCAATGGGCTGCCGAGAAGGTATTCACGCCGCGTATGTCGGCTGATGAGCGCGAGAGCCGCTATCGCGGCTGGCAGCGTGCCGTAGAGCGCGCCAGAGCGTGGCTCGATGCGTAGATCGTGCGCATCTTGGCCTTAGGCGATGCGTTCAGCGAGGCGACGCAGCGCGCGGCGCTGATGCAACTCTTGCCGCAGCTGGACTCGGCGCGCGTTCAGCTAACAGCCGCAGCTTTACGAGCCGCGTCGGGCAGGCATCACGGAAGTGCTGGCGCCGAACGTCGCCGCCTTGATCGCAGCGCCTGCTGACGTCAGCGATATGGCAATGCAAGTCAGCCGCGTGCTACAATATAGGGCGTTAGTAGAGCGCTTTGCGCCCGAAGCATACAGCCGTGCCATGGTCGAATTTTGAATGATGAGCAAGCACGCTGCTCGTGAGCGCGCCAAGCGCGCGCCTAGCCACTCGTTGATTGAGCGCTTACCTGCTCCGCTGCGCCCTTGGTATCAGGCAGCGCGTCCGCGCAGCCTGCCCGCCACTTACGCCGCGCTGCTGACAGGCGGCGCTGTGGCCCTTGAGGCGGGCGTTTTTGAGCCTGTGCGCTTCCTCTTGGCGCTGATCGGCGCGTTGTTGCTGCAAATCGCCTCGAACCTCGTGAACGAGTACGTGGATTTTCAGCGCGGCACGGATGCGTTGAAAGTGGCAGGCATGGGCATGGTGCTGCGCGAGGGGAAATTGAGCGCGCAACAGGTGCTGATTGGCGCAGTGGCGACGACGGTCGGCGGCGCGCTGATCGGCTTGCTGCTGGTGGCGCTTTCAGGCACAACGCTTTTGTTCATCGGCATGATCGGCGTGGCAGCGGTCGTGCTGTACACTGCTGGACCGCTGCCGCTCTCGCACATCGGCTTAGGCGAGGTGACAGCGTTCCTGTGTTTCGGTCCGCTGATGACCTTCGGGACGTATTACGCGGTCAGCGGGCAGGAGAGCATGCAAGCATTGCTGACAGGCGTGCCGCTGGGCTTCACAGTCGCCGCGATTTTGCACGCTAACAACATGCGCGATATCGAGGCAGATCGCGCGGCGAACAAGCGCACATTGGCAGTGCGCTTCGGCTTGCGCGGCGCGTACATCGAGTTCAGTGTTTTGATCTACGGCGCGTATGTCTCGCTCGGCGCGCTGATCTTGGCGGGCGCCCTGCCGCTCACGACGGCCATTGCGCTCGTGACGCTCTGGGAAGCGATCTGGCTTGTGCGCGTCACTGCGCGCAGCAGGGATGTGCAAGCCCTGCACCGCGCGCAAGGGCGTACGGCGCGCTTGCATTGGTGGTTTGGCTTGGCGTTGAGCTTCGGATGGCTTCTGGCAGGGGTGCTGAAGAGTTGAAGGATGACTGTGCAATCCGACCGTGAGACACCATTGCTGACCATACGTCCGTCGAAAGGCTGGGTTTCGCTGAAGCTGGGCGAGCTGTGGCGCTTCCGCGAGCTACTGTACTTCCTCGTTTGGCGCGATATCAAGGTGCGCTACAAGCAAACTGTGATCGGCGCGGCGTGGGCGATCATTCAGCCGTTCACGACCATGGTCATCTTCTCGATCTTCTTCGGGCAGTTGGCAGGCATACCGTCCGATGGCGTCCCATATCCGATTTTCAGCTACGCAGCGCTTGTGCCTTGGACATTCTTCGCCACGGGACTCGCCAACGCGTCCAACAGCTTGGTGGGTAGCGCGCATTTGATCAAGAAGATATACTTTCCGCGTCTGGTGATTCCGCTCTCAGCCGTTCTGAGCAACGTGATGGATTTCTGCCTCGCCTTTGGCGTGCTTGTGCTGATGATGCTGGCTTACGGCATTGTGCCGACGGTCAACGTGGTTTTCCTGCCGCTCTTTCTGCTCTTAGCGTTCAGCACGGCACTCGGAGCGGGCTTGTGGCTCTCGGCGATGAATGTCCAGTTCCGAGATGTGCGCTACGTCGTGCCGTTCCTGACGCAGGCCTGGCTTTTCATCACGCCGATCGCCTACCCAAGCAGTTTGATTCAGAACGAGACGCTGCGCGCGCTGTACGGACTCAATCCGATGGCAGGTGTAGTGGAAGGTTTTCGTTGGGCGTTGCTCGGCACACAGAGGGCGTTTGATGCTACGATACTCGTCTCAGCGCTAGCATCAGTGTTTTTGTTGGTCAGCGGCGCGTTCTATTTCCGCCGCATGGAAAGAACCTTCGCGGACGTGGTCTGAATGGGCGACTTAGCGCTGCGCGTAGACGGTTTGGGCAAGCAATATCGAATTGGCAAGCGTGAGGCGGCGTATCGCACTTTCCGCGATGCGCTTGCCGATGCATTCAGCGCGCCGTTCAGGCGCGTGGCGGGTCTGCTGCGCGGCAACGCAGCAGCGGCTGCTGACTTGAGCGAGACAATCTGGGCGCTGCGCGATGTGTCGTTCGAAGTGAAAAAGGGCGAGGTGGTCGGCATCATCGGACGGAACGGCGCGGGCAAAAGCACGCTCTTAAAGATTCTCGCCTCGATCACTGAGCCGAGCGAAGGCGAGGTGCAGCTATACGGTCGAGTCGGCGCGCTGCTAGAAGTCGGCACAGGCTTTCATTTCGAACTGACAGGGCGCGAGAATATCTACCTGAATGGCGCGATCTTGGGCATGAGTCGAGCTGAGATCAAGCGCAAATTCGATGAGATCGTCGCTTTCGCTGAGGTTGAGAAGTTCATTGATACGCCTATCAAGCATTATTCAAGTGGCATGGTCTTGCGGCTCGGCTTTGCGGTCGCTGCGCACCTTGAGCCTGAGATTTTGATTGTGGACGAGGTGCTGGCAGTTGGCGATGCGGCCTTTCAGAGGAAATGCTTAGGCAAGATGAACGAGGTAGCAGGCGAAGGCCGCACAGTGCTTTTCGTAAGCCACGACATGGCGGCAGTGCGCAAGCTTTGCACACGAGCAGTTCTCTTCGAGCAAGGCAAGCAAGTCTTATTTGGCGAGGTCGATGAAGTCATAGATTCCTACTTAAAAGCGCAAAGTAACGCGAGCAGCGTAATCGAGCTGCCAGCTGGCGATCCGGAGAGTCCGGCATACGGTACTCGCATCGAGTTCCGCGACAGCGCAGGACAACTACGATCTGAGTTTCGTATTGGCGAGCAATGGCAGGTTGTTCTGCATTTTAACGTTCGGCGCGCTGTGAAGCACCTGATCGCTGCGGTGGGACTTATGCTCCTTGACTCTCTTCCATTGGCAACCTATTGGTCACTCCCACAAGACCTGACGGCTGGACAGTATAGCGCGACCTTTCAGATTGATTTTCCCTTCAAAAATGTGTACTTGCAGTTCGCTGTCGGCATTTCGGTTCTTGAGAGACCAGTGTATTATTGTGCCGGTATCGGTCAAGTCAGGATACTTGACGTGGCCAAAGATGAGCAGCCATTCCGTTCGACGGGTGGAATTTTGAATACACCTCAAACGACGAGGATTAGGGAGGTTTCTTATGCCCTTGACGGATAGACTGAAGCAGCTGCTGATCCAGATTCGGGCTGAATTCAACTTGAATGGCTTCATAGAGGGAGGAACTTATTATGGTTCAACTGCACTCTGGGCATCCGATCACTTTGATGAAGTCATCACTGTTGAACTGAGCCCAGCCTTGCATGAGATTGCAAAAACGAAGATCAATAGGCAAAACATCTTGTTCTTACAAGGAGACACGCGGGAAGTTTTCAAATCAATTTCCCCATCTCTAGTCCGTCGCGCAATTTTCTGGCTGGATAGCCACTGGAGCGGCGGAGAAACGGCTGGAGAAGACTCGGAATGTCCTCTTCTGGACGAGCTCAGCATACTGTTAGACTATGACTGTATACAATTGATGCTAATCGATGACGCTCGGCTATTTTTGGCACCTCCTCCGCCGCCGCATAAAGAAGATCATTGGCCGAACATAGCGTCTATAGTGCAAGCCGTGTACAAGAAAAACGCCTCTTTATTTTTGTTTATAGTTGATGACGTTATCATCGTAGGACAAGATGCTTTTAGACCTTTTATTACTAATTGGCTACGAAACTTTAGCAAAACTCCATCTAAGCCAGATTTATCTCGCAATATACTACGACGTATGCTTTCCAGGCTGTTATCAAGCGTGCTATGATCAAACAAATGTTCTTCAAAATCAAACGTCGCTTGGCGAGCTTGGCGAGAAACTATGCAGCGCGCCAGTGGTTCTGGCGTCAATGGCGTATTTATCAAACTCTGCCAGGCGCAGAGCCGCTGCGAAAGGAAGACATTTGGATGTGTCTGCACGATCGTATTCCCACAACGCCTTTCGACCCTCATTATTTCTATCAAGCAGTGTGGGCAGCAAAAGAAATTTACAGATTGGGACATCCAGAGCATGTCGATGTAGGGTCTGATCACAGGTTCGTCGGGCAGCTGACTGCTTTTACGAGGGTCATTTTCATTGATCTGCGTCCCTTAGCGGCAAATGTTGAGGGCTTGGAATGTCGAGCAGGGGATATCTTATCGCTCCCTTTCAGAGACGCTTCAGTCATGTCTCTTTCTTGCCTTCACGTTGCAGAGCACATCGGACTGGGGCGTTACGGCGATCCTCTGGATCCCAAGGGTACAGAGAAAGCTTGCAAGGAGCTCATGCGCGTCCTTGCTCCTCGAGGCAGTCTCCTGTTTTCTGTGCCGGTAGGGAGAGCCAGAGTTCAGTTCAACGCGCATCGCATTCACACGCCAGAGCAGATACTCAGTTACTTTTCTGGGCTGGAGTTAGTGAGCTTCAGTGCAGTTGACGATGCCCGCAAGTTTGTGCCAGATGCTGACCCAGCTGAGTTTGCAAATTCAAACTATGCATGTGGAATGTTCCACTTTAGAAGACTTTGATCAACAGAGATTGATATGATAATCGTTCGACTAGCCGGCGGATTAGGCAACCAAATGTTTCAGTATGCGTTAGGAAGACGCCTGTCTTTAGAGCGCAATGTGCCGCTATATCTGGATATCTCGTGGTTTCAAAATATTCCTGCTAACGTAACTCCTCGCGTCTACGAGCTGGACATCTACAACATCGTTGCGCAGGTTGCCACCCAAGAGATTGTTGACCGAGCAACCGTTGCCTACCCGCGTTGGACAGTCAAAGGCTTGTTTTATCGCATAAAACGAAGGCTAGGACTGCATACGCGTATTATCTCAGAACGCCAACCGAGCGTGTTCCAACCAGAGGTGCTTCAAGCGCCGCGAAA
>JAGHYP010000168.1 GCA_017743585.1 Chloroflexota bacterium | reverse complement strand
CATGGATTTGTGGTCGGCTGTGCTTGGCGAGTTGCTCAATCGCTCGCCGCGCGGCGACGACTTGCGCCTGACGGTAGACGCGAGCCTGCAGGCGGCAGCGGCGGAAGCCTTTGGCGCGTATAGCGGCGCGCTCGTGCTGCTGGAAGTGCCGAGCGGCGCCATCTGGGCGCTCTACAGCGCGCCGCTCTACGATCCGAACACGCTGGACGCCGATTGGGAGCGCCTGCGCAGCGACCCGCGCGCGCCGCTGCTCAACCGCGCCTTGCAAGGCGCGTATCAGATAGGCGGCGCGTTGCAGCTCGTGATCTACTCAGCCATGTTGGCGAATCCTGCCCTGCAACCGCAAGCGTTCGACTCGGCTGCAGCGCCTGTCACAATCGACAATTTAACAGTGCGCTGCCTTGTAGAGTCGCCGCTGCCGATTGAGAGTCTGCAAAGCGCTCTGGCGCGCGGCTGCCCAAACTTGTTCGCCGAGTTCGCCGTCCAGCATCCTGCCGAAGTCCAAGAGAAAATCAGCGCTTTCGGTTTGCTGAGCGCGCCGCGCTTGAATGGCTATCCGACAGCTCCTGAGCTGCCCAGCACACCGCTCGACGCGCTGCGCGATCCGTCGGAGCGCTTGCGCGCCGCTCTCGGTCAAGGCGATTTGCGGGCCACGCCGCTGCAAATGGCGCTCGTGGCGAGCGGCATCGCCAATCACGGCAACGTGGTGACGCCTTACATCGCCGAGGCGTTGCGCGCGCCTGACTCTGAGGCGTGGGAAGCTATGCCGCGCGCGTCGCTCGAACGCGCAGCTATGACTCGCGAAGCGGCAGGGCGTGTGCGCGCTGCGTTGCGCGAAGCTGTGTTGAGCGGTAGCGCACGAGCGGCGGCGCAATTCAACTTTCCGCCTGAGACGACGCTTCATGCACACGCTAGCTTGGCATTTTCGGGCGCGGGTCAGGATAGTTGGCTGATCGGCTTCGTGGATTTGCCTGACGGTCGCGCGCTGGCAATTGCGGTCGTGGTCGAGGCGGCGGAAGACGCACAGGTCGCGGCGCGCATTGGCGGTCAGCTGCTCGCTATGGCAGCATGGCGCGCCTTGCCCGACTGACAGCTTGCGCAAAGCGCCTTGCCGCGTTATAATCGCGAGTGAATGCGGCGCCGATCAAAATACCGCGCGAGAGGAAGGCTCAGCGCATGGCTGATGAAACGCGCGAGCAGCTGAAGCAAGCATACGCCTATATCCAAGAGGAACGGCTTGACGAGGCGATCGCCATTTTGCGGCGCGTCCTCAGGGACAATCCTGACAACGCGGATGCTTGGTGGCTGATGGCGAACGCCGTCAGCGAGCCTGCCGATGCAGCCGAAGCGCTGAGCAACGTGCTGCGTCTGCGCCCTGACTACGCGGAAGCGCGCGAAGCCTACGATCAGCTGATCGCAGAGTACCCCGCCTTGGCACCTGAGCAACCTACTGAGCCTGCTTTTGATATGAGCGATTTCGACATTGACGATCTGCTGGCGCAATCGCCTGATGCTGAGCCGCCGAGCGCGCGCCCTCCGCAGGCTGAAGAAAGTTTCGGCGTGACAGCTTGGTCAGTGCTGCAGGCTGGCGACGCGCAAGAAGCTGACCTCGATGCGCTTTTCGGCGGCAAGGCGCGCATGGACATACCGATCTCTCCTGCCGAAGAGCGAGATTTGAAAGCCTTGTTCGGCGCGGAGAGCACGCCGCCGCCCCCCGAAACGCCCGATCTTTTCGAGTTCGATCTTGAGCAATTTCCGCCATTCGATGCCGGCGCTGAGAGCGAGCCACTGCCCGACTTCGCCGAGCCAGCTGCTGAGGTAGATGCGCTTTTCAGCGAGGCGGCTGCGCCTGAGCAAGCTCAGCGCGTCGCCGAGTCGCCCCCGCCTGCCGCGCAGAACCTCGAAGCTGAGCTGGACGCCCTCTTCAGCAGCGAGCCGGCTTTCGTTGGTCAGATTGCGCAGCAGGAAGAGGAGCCGCGCAGCAGACGCAAGCGCCGTAGGGAGGAGCCAACTGCTCTCGAGGAGGCCTACGGCGAGCCTGCGTCTGAAGCATCTGCCTACGCTCCGCCTCCCGCTGAACGGCACACCAACAGACGCTCGCTGATTCGGGCGGCCGTTGGCTTGTTGGGCATCGTCGCCGTGATTTTGTTGGTAGCCGTGTTAGTGCCAGTGCTCATGCCCGATCCTGTCGCGCAGGCGCTACGCAACGCGCAGCAAGACCTCATAGCGAGCGGCTTCGAAGGAACAGCTGCCGAGCGCGACGGCGATCTCCTCCGTTTGACAGTGTGCGGCAGTGCTGGTAGGGCGCTTCAGAATCGCGTGTATGAGGCGATAGAGATTGTTGCTGAGCATGTGGCAGCCGTCAGCGACTCTGTGAGAGCAGTTCAACTGACTGTGACCGATTGCGCCGACTCAGCTGTCCTCCTACATCGCGCTACAGCGCCCATCGAGGCTGTGCGCCGCTACCTTGAAGGCGGCAAGACGGATGTGCGCGCTTACCGCGCCAGCTGGCAGCAATAGTTCATCATATGCAACAGCTTTCTAGCTCGGATCAAGTTGCGCTGAGCGCTGTGCGCCTTGCGACTGAACAAGATATCCCTGCGATTCAGCGCTTGATCAACGCGAATCTCGACAAGCTGTTGCCGCGCACAGATGAAGAGATTCGCGAGCTGCTGCCGACGTGGTGGGTCGCTGTTGAGGACGGCGAGATCGTCGGCACGTGCTGCCTAGAAGTTTACAGCCCTAAGATTGCGGAGCTGCGCTCGCTCGCGGTCTCGGATCGCGCGCGCGGCAAAGGCTATGGCGCGGCGCTGGTCAAGGTCGCCACCGACACTGCTCAAGCGCTAGGCATTCGTCAGGTGCTGGTTGTCACCTCCACGCCAGAGTTCTTTGAAGCGCTCGGCTTTGGCACTGCGCTTGGTGAGAAGTATGCGCTGTTCTGGAATGGCAGCGGCTCAGTCCGAGCGCACAACGCCTCAAAAGCCGACCAATAGCGCGCTATAAGTCGCGCTGTAATCCGTCAAGGGATCGATTGGTAGACCACAAGCACAAGGCGCTCGATTGGACTCCCAATTTGCCTTATAGGCACTCACACTCACTGTGCCTTGATCTCGACTTTAACAAATACCGGTAACTCGGTTAAGCCCTACACCTAAGTTTATCAACGAGCAGATAGAGTGGTTGATTGGAGTGGTTCAATGGACAATACACGGACGTTGCGCCGCCTGCCTATAAGTTTGTCTGTTCTTGTCGTTGCATTGCTCCTGGTTGCCCTACTAGCTCCTCTTTATGACTTTGCTGTGATTTCCGGTACTGGGGACTATGGCACGCACCACCTTCTTGCGATAAGCCTCAGAGACGGTGAGATGCTGGCAGTTCCACATGTTTTATATCATTTCTTTCACATATTGCTAGGCGATGCTCTCGCACTTACTTACTACCAAACAGCGTTTGCGCTTGTAGTAGTATTTAGGGTCGTAACCGCGATTTTTATTTTCCTGACCATTGCATTGAACACAATACTACCCAGTAAGCTTGTAGTGCTTATAACGGTTGCTTTCTTATCAGTTACTCCAGCTTATCTTTTTTCTGAATTGCCTTACAACATCGGTTACTTTAACTATGCAACTTATCACAATCCAACTCAAATTCTCCTCTCTGCATTTGCTATCCCTGTCTCACTTATCGCCCTGCGTGCAGTCGTTCCTCAGCCATTCAAGAACTTAAATCAGCGTATCTTTCTCACAATTCTCTCTGGGCTGGTCGTCCTCGCCATGTCGTTAAGCAAGCCGAGCTACACTATTGCTTTATTGCCCGGCCTAAGCTTGCTTGCGGTGTACCGCCTAGCCAGGCGCTTGCCAGTAGACTGGTCACTCCTGATGCTCGGCGTTATTTTGCCACAGGCTTTCATTCTTCTCTTGCAATACCTGGCTGCCTATGGCAACCCGCAGATCGCATCTGTGAGAATAGGGTTTTTAGTCTTCCTTAACCACTGGGGCATCGGCCTAGCGGAGGCGCTTGCGAAGCTTTTCCTGTCAGTCGCCTTCCCGCTAATTGTGTATACCCTGCATTACATGGACGCGCGCAAGGATAGCTATCTCAACATGTCTTGGTTGATTTTTGGCATCAGCTGCATATGGGCCTACTTCTTTTACGAAGACGGCCCGCGCCTCGGACACGGTAACTTTGTCTGGACGGCGCACGTCGCGCTTTTTGTGCTGATGTTCAGCTCGATCCTGTTTCTGATTAAGCACTACACCAAGCGCCCGCAGCCTGAGAGCCCAGCGCCAAGCACAGGGACACAGCACCAGCCAGAACTAGTCAAGGAAGCTGAGCTGAACTAGCAAGTCGCCCTGCGCATTTTGCTCCGTGATCAACTTCTTCCGGCATTGCCATAAAGCGCGCTTCAGGTTACACTTGAAGGTACAAGCGCGGGAGTGGCGGAATGGTATACGCATCAGTCTTAAAAACTGAGGAGGCAACTCATACGGGTTCGACTCCCGTCTCCCGCACTGAAGAGCGCCCTTTGCGCCTGTGCTACTCGCGAGCCGCCTCATGGCTGAGGTTTCCGACTCCGTCTTGGCGCATGAGATTTATCAGCCACCTGAGGTGGTGGCGCGGCTGCTTTGCGCGCTGCTGAGCCAAGCCGCCTCGTCCTCGACGCGCGCTCTGACCAAAGATCGCGTAGGCGCGCTATGCCGCGCTGAACGCGCTAGAATTGTGCCGAATCTTTCCGAGATGCACTCACAGAGACGGAGCGTTGGCGATGCCTGTGATCATGGGTCAGTACGGGGTAGAGGAGTTGGCGAGGCGGCTTGCCAAAATGCGCTTCAACCGCGCCAAATGGCACGTGCGCAACCTCGATCCCAAGTGCCGCCTCGATGTTTTTCGCGTCGCGGTCGGCAACGAGTGGCACACGCGCTACACCTTGCCGACTCTGAATTTGCGCATCACGCTCGTCGAGAGGCGCGAGCAAAAAGGTAACGATAAGCGCGGCATCAAAGCGCGCTTCCGCTATGTCGAGGCGCGCGTCGAGCCGATTCCAGAGCATCTGCTGCCCAAGCCGCGCGGAGAAGAATTCTTGCTGACCTGAGCAGGCGTTGTGCTGCGCATCGGCGTGGACATGATCGAAGTCGAGCGCGTTCGGCGCGCTTTAGCGCGGCACGGTGAGCGCTTCTGCGCGCGTCTCTTCACCGCTCGCGAGCGCCAAATCTGCGCTGAGCAGCCGCAGCGCCTCGCCGCGCGTTTTGCCGCCAAAGAAGCAGCCGCCAAAGCGCTTGGCACAGGCATTGGCGAAGTGCGCTGGGTAGATTTGGAGATAGATTGCGACGAGCGCGGCAGGCCGATCCTCAGGTTACACGGCGCTGCCGCTGCACTAGCGCGCCAATTGCAGCTCGCCACGTGGGAAGTCAGTTTGAGCCACACTGAGACGCACGCGATTGCCTTCGTCGTAGCGCTCGGCTAGCGAACGCGCAACACTTCGCCGCGCACAAACGCCCCTTGCTCATAAAACAAGCGCACGCCTTCGCAATAGCCGAGCTCGCCATTCCAATCGCTCAGATCGGCATCGGGCAGCGCGCCGACCGCGCTCAGCTCGATGATCGCGCCGTGCGAGATGACCAGCACTGACTCGCCGTCGCGCACGCGCTCCACCAGCTCGCGCAGCAGCGCAGCTTGCTCAGCGGCGTAGCGCGCCGCCGCGCCGCCGCGCCGGACGACTGCCATATAGTCGGCGAACGTCATCGAACGGCGCAGCTCGCGCTCAACCGCCTCGGGCATATGCGCCAGCTGCTCACGCTGCTCATGCACAGCGTAGCCCATTGCAATTGCGGTCTCATAAGCGCGCGGCAAACTGCTGGTGACCACCAAGGCAAAACTGCCCATGCGCTCGCCGACGCGCCGCGCAAGGCTGACGCCATCTTGATTCAAATGCGGCGATGGCTTAGTGCGGATGCTATGCCGACGATGTTCAAGGATGCGCATGGCAAAATACCCTCTCAAAAGTGCTGTGAAAACGTGCCGTGAAGCTGCATTTTAGCTGCATTATAGCGCTGCGCGGAATTTCTACTACATAATCCTATCTCCATAGCGCGCTCGCCGCTAAAATCGAGATGAGTGAGCTCGTGCGCGCTACACTCGTGAGCGCGCTGCCCCGCCGAGCGGCAGGTGAGCTCGCAGCCCTGCGTTGACGATCCAGCCTGCGCAATCTCGAGCTAGCGTTTCCGCAGCTCGCCTGACCGATGCAGGCTCAAGGCGCAATCCATCGAACTGAGCGCTCTGCTAGAAAGGTTGCCATGCCCGAACTGCCCGAAGTTGAGACAGCCGTCCGCGTTTTGCGGGCGCCGCTGCTAGGGCGCACCATCTTGACCGCGCATTTCCCCGAGCCGCCGCGCCGGACGACTGCCATATAGTCGGCGAACGTCATCGAACGGCGCAGC
>JAGHYP010000167.1 GCA_017743585.1 Chloroflexota bacterium | reverse complement strand
AGATGTGTATAAGAGACAGCTCTAGTGCAGATCGCGGCGTCTACGCCCGCCACGGCGTTCTTCCCGCTGATCGTGTTGGTGATTGTCAGCAACGGCATCAGCTTCAACGTGGCAGCTGTGCTGCTGATGCTGCTCGGCACCCAATGGTACGTGCTGTTCAATGTGATCGCAGGCACTACGGCCATTCCGAAAGACCTGCGCGATATGACCGATCTGCTGCGCTTCAAAGGCTGGAATCGCTGGCGCAAGTTGATCTTGCCTGCGCTGTTTCCTTACCTGATCACAGGCTTGATCACGGCGAGCGGCGGCGCGTGGAACGCCAGCATCGTGGCGGAATATGCCGAGTTCGGTCAGCAGACTTACAAAGTGCTCGGCCTGGGCGCGCTGATCAGCGAGGCGACCGCGAAAGGCGACTTCGGGCTGCTCACAGCGGCAACGCTGACCATGATCGTGGTCGTGGTGGTCATCAATCGGTATTTCTGGCGGCGTCTGTATCGTCTGGCGGCGGAACGTTACACGATGGAGTGATGAGAGATGGCTGCACACGGACACAAAGTGCTGGGCGAAGTGCTGGTCGAGCTGCGCAACGTCAGCAAGTGTTATGGGCGCGGCGATAGGTACACAGAAGCATTGCGCGGCATCAATTTGACGATCCGCGAGGGCGAGTTCGTGGTGCTGCTTGGGCCGAGCGGCTGCGGCAAGTCAACGCTTTTGCGCATCATCGCAGGCTTGATCGGCGTATCCGAAGGTGAGGTGCTCTATCGCGGCAAGCCGTTGCGCGGCGTGAACCCAAACACGACGATTGTCTTCCAGAGCTTCGCGCTCTACCCGTGGCTGACGGTGCAGGAGAACGTCGAGGCGGCGCTAGAGCCGCTCGGCATACCGCGCTTGGAGCGCACCAAGCGCGCGCTGCGCCTGATCGATCACGTCGGCTTGGATGGCTTCGAGACGGCTTACCCGCGCGAGCTGAGCGGCGGGATGCGCCAAAAGGTCGGCTTCGCGCGCGCAATGGCGGTTGAGCCCGAGCTGCTCTGCCTTGACGAGCCGTTCTCAGCGCTGGACGTGCTTTCCGCCGAGAGCTTGCGCGGCGAGCTGATGGAACTCTGGCTGAGCGGCGGCATTCCGACCAAAGCAATCTTGATGGTGAGCCACAACATCGAAGAAGCGGTCTTCATGGCAGATCGACTGGTGATCATGGATAAGAATCCTGGTCACATCGTGGCGGATATTCCGAATAACTTGCCGCATCCGCGCCGCCGCAAGGAGAAAGCCTTTTTGGCGATGGTCGATCAGGTCTATGGGCAGATCGTAGGCAAGACTCGCTCTGAGGCCGAGGAGCTTGGCTCGGCGCCGGGCGAGCCGGGCGCGACTCGCACCTTGCCCGCCGCGCCGATCAGCGCGATCTCAGGCTTGCTGGAGCGCGTGAACGAAGAGCTGACCAACAAAATTGACATCTACCGCTTGGCGGATGAATTTGTAGACAACTACGACGAGATCTTGCCAATCATCGAAGCGGTTGAGCTGCTCGGCTTCGCCAGCGTTGAGGCGGGCGATCTGAGCCTGACGCCGCTCGGGCAAGCCTTTGCCGAGGGCAGCATCCAAGCGCGCAAAGAGATCTTCGCCGCGCGCGTGAAGCGCGTGCCGATGATCCGCTGGATTCTCTCGATGCTCAAGGCGCAACCCAATCAGCGGCTCTCATGGGATGTCTTCATCGCCGCGCTCAGCCGCGAATTCCCGCCTGAAGTCGCCGAGCGTCAGCTGGATACAGCCGTAGACTGGGGGCGCTACGCCGAGCTGTTCAGCTACGATAGCAGCGACAACACGATCTTCATCGAGACTGAGCAGCCGCTCTCGCAATCCGTGCCGTCATCCTGAGGCAAGGCGTAGCTCATCGGCTCGCCGCGCTGTGGACGCTGAAAGGTGCGGCCTGCCTCAACTGCAGAGCGCACGGCAGCGCAGCAGCTCGCCAGCCCGATGAGCGCGCTCGCCGAGAAACAGTGTGTTCCTAGCGATCGGGAAACTTACGTCATTCAGCTGCGCGCTGGCAACAAGAGGTACATCGGCAATTCGCGACCGAGCCGCGTGGGGCGTCAAGACCGTCTGCGGCAGCCTAGAGCCGAATTGTGTCGTCGGGATCGTGCGGCTCGTCGGGCGTGCTATCGCCGAGCAGCACGAAGATCAGCAAGCCGAGCGAGGCGATCACAAAACAGCTGACCAAGCCTGCCGTCTGCCACGGGCCGAGAGCCGGGCGTTGCCCGATCAAGGGCGAATTCGAGCCGAAACCTAGCACGTCCGCCAGCCCGATTGCCGCCGCCAGCACCAAGCCTGTCATGCTCAGGCGCACGCCAATTTTCTGCGCAAGGTTATGCCGCTTGTCAGGATAATACGTGGCTTGGACGAAGATGTACGCCCCGCCGATCAGGATAGAGAAGCCCACTAGAATGGTCAACACCTGCAGCACGCCGACGCCTTGACTCGCTTCCAAGCCGATCACGCTTGGGAATAGCCCGATGAGGGCGATCACGCCGCCCAGCAGCATCACGGCAATGCCTAATTGTGCGAACTTCTGCGAATTATCCATGCGCTTTCTTGCGAGATGGCAGGCACTGACAGGCGAGTATACCGTGCGCAGGCGTCTTCGAGGCGCAAATTGACCCAGCGGCGTGCTATAATCGGCACATGAGCAGTCGAAAAGCGCGCGCCATGAAAGTCACCCGCCTCCTGATCCTTGATCCCGAGATCAGCTTCGCTGTGCCGATCAAGCAGGCGCTGGAAGGCACGGGTCGTTACCGCGTGAACCTCTTCGCGAGCAGCCGCGCTGCGCTGGAACTCTTGGCGCGCGAGCCGCAAGACTTCGCTGTGATCGATGTCTCAGCCGAAGCCACGGGATTGATCGAGCTGATCGAGACCTTGCGCCGCTTGTATCCGGAATTGACGATCATCGTCAGCTGCCGCGCCGATCAGCCGCCTGCCTTTCCGCCTGAGACGGACTCGCTGCCAAGTCTGGTCAAGCCGTATCTCGCCCGCCAGCTGGACGCGCTGATCCGCGCGCACATGGCGCAAGCGGCGTCAACTGCGCCTGCACAGCGCGCTCAGCCTGACGAGACCTTCCTGCGCGCCATTGAAGGCATCGCCAATGGCAGCGCCGCGCTCGCTTCCGCTCCAGCGGCGTCCGAGCCTGCTGTGCCGCTTGACGCCACGTTGCAGGCTGTGATCAGCGGCACGCAGCCGCTTGAGCGCCCGCCTGAGCGCGTCGAGCCGCCGCAGACGCTGCTCGCCGCTCAAGTCGCCCTTGAGAGCGCTGCCGATGACTCAGTGCCACTTGAGAGGCTGGCAGAACATCTGGCGAGCGAGGCGGAGAGGGTACCGCTCGAGGCGCGTCCGCCGTGGAGCGCGCCGAACGTTGAGCAGACGCTCAGCCAAGCCTTGCACGAGACTGCGCAACTGGCGCGGCAATCGCCACGCGCCGCCGCCACCCCGATCGCCGCGCTCGCGCTGCGCTTCATGCAGATGAGCGTTGACGCCGCCGTCAAAGCCGCCTTCTTGACGCGCGGCAGCGACGTGATCGCGCTCTCCAGCTCAAGTGAGCTAGATGAATTAACGTGCAGCCTCGCCTTGCGCGAGATCGGGCGCATGTGGCAGGGCAGCGCCAATGCGCCGGCCGTCTTTCGCCCGCTGCAGGTCAATCCTGAGACGCTCTACTTGCTGTATTCCACGCGCACAGTGGACGATCTGACGCTCTCCTTGCTCTTCTACGGCGGCACGTCCATGCGCACGATCCGTCAAGTGGCGCGCCAATTGCACGAGGCGATGTCGCGCGTGCCAGAGTCTGCGAGGCCTGAGGCGAGCGAAGAAACGATGACCTCTGAAGGCGCTGAGGCGTCTGAGCGCGCTGAGAGGGTCGCGCAGGCATCCGAGGCGGAAGAGACCCTGCCGTCGCGTCCAACTGATCTGCGTCCGCCGCAAGGCTTGCAGCAGGCGGTCGAGGCGGCAGCAGAAGAGCCGCCATTGGTCTTCACACTGGCGTTGTTGCCTTCAGAGCCGCCGATTGAGGGCGATCTGGCGGCGCTCTTGCCGCGCTACTTCGCTGAGGCGGCGGCAGCGCAGGGATGGCGGGCGGAAGGCGTGGAAATTCAGCCGACGCACGTCAGTTTGCAGGTGAGCGTGCCACCTGGGGTCTCGCCTTCAGCAGCCGCCGAGCAATTGAACCGCGCGACCGCGGCGCGGGCGGGCAAAGCACAGCTTTGGCTGGATGTTTGTTACATCATCACGCCTGCGCGCAGCTTGACTCAGCGCGAGTTGGCGGAATTCGTCGAGTATGCGCGCCTTGTGCAAAGCGGCGCTTGAGCCAGCGACGAAAAACGCGCCCTCTGAGCGGCGCGCCGTGCTGGGGGACCTGGACTCGAACCAAGACTAACGGGGCCAGAACCCGTCGTTCTGCCAATTAAACTATCCCCCAAGTCTGCGGGAATAGCATAGCATACTTCATAGCCGTGCGCAAGTGCGCTTTTTGCGGTATGCTCCGCAGCGCGGAGACCCAAAACGCCGCTCAATGCCGCAAGCGCTGATCGCTACCATCATGCTCACGCCCCGATCGCGGCAAATGCGCGGCGACGTGATTTGGCGATCAGAGCTAGGCGAGCCGCTCGGCGCATGGACACAGCATTGGTCTGGCGCTGGCGGCGGAAGGGGCGCAGCTGCTCAAGGCGAGCGGCGTGCGCGTCGCACACATCGGCTGGACGGACATGCCGTCTTTCCACGAGCAGGCGGGGTATTGAATTTGGCGGCGTTTTGACGGCGAATGGCGCGCTCAGATGAACGGTCAGACAGTAGAAGCCTTGTGGCAGAAGATTATGTCGGCAGCTCTGCTCGGCACGGCGCGGCAGCCGTTCGTCGTGCCGAAAGCAGAGGGCGCGCTCGGCGCGCTGCTCAGCCAACTCGATGACTCCGACCCTGAAGGGGCGTTGTTGAGCGCGGCGGCTATCCTGAGTTACGCGCGGCGCAGCGGCGCTGTGCCTACCCCGCTCGGGCGCGCGCTACCCCCGCCTTGTCCGCGCGATCCGCAGCCCGCGATGTCGGCTGCAGCTGCTGAGCTGCTGCTTTCCTTCGATGTGAAGCGACCATACTTGCTGGAAGAATGGTTGCTGCTCGCTTTTGCGCACGGCAAGCGCGTGCCAGAGTCTTTTGCGCCCGAGCTGCTGACGCTGAGTGAGCAGATTCAACCTGCGCTCGGCGCGTTGGTGGCTGGCGTGCGCGGGCGCTGGCTCGCCATGCAGCTCGGCAAGTGGACGTATGCCGCTTTCCAGCTGGATGACGATTCGGCGTGGCGCACAGGCGCGTTCGTCACGCGCAAGACGTTTCTGTGCGCTATGCGCCTGCTCGACCCTGAGCGCGCGCGCCAGCTCTTGGCAGAGGCGTGGGATCGCGAGCCGGCGCAGCAGCGCGCCGATCTGCTGGACGCGCTGATTCACAATCTCTCTGAGGCCGACCTGCCTTTCTTGAGTCAGGCGGCACAAGTTGATCGTGCGCTCAGCGTGCGCGAGCGGGCCGCTAGCTTGATCGAGCGCTTGAGACAAGTGCCGCCCTCGCCCGAGCAGCGCGAAGCTGAGGCATCGTTGCTCTTCAGCAAGCGCACTTGGCGGGCTGAAGAACTCGCGCTGATCGGCCGCTGTGAGCATTCGTGGTCGCTTGCCTTCAGCCAGCGCTTCGTTGCGCACATTGAACCTCTGCTGAGGAGCGCGATGACGCCCGATGGCATGCGTTGGCAGGATAGCAGCTTTCCGGCGCATTTTGAGCCGTTGCTGACGCGTTTGCATCCTGAGGCGCTTGCGAGCGCGCTGGCAGCGCTCGAGTCAGTCGTGCCTGCCAGCGTCATTACAGAGCACATCGCGCAATGGCGAACGGTAGCAGTGTGGCAGGCGATAGTGCAATGGCAGACGATAGTGCGTCTGCGCGCCGCGATACACGCTGCCTTTGACGCCGCAGAGCCTTGACTCACCTTTGCCGCCTGACTATACTCCATGCACCTGTAATTTTCTCCAGTCGCGAGGCGCGTCACGCTATGGCCGAGAACGAGCCACAAGAAGCACCTGCGCTCAGCCCTGACTTCCTAGAGCTGCTGCGTTGCCCTGTGGCGGTCCATTACACGGATCGCGGCGATGATCCGGGTAGGTTGCGCTTAGCGCGCAACAACTACTGGCTCATCTGCGATGACTCAGGCTACAAATATCCGATTATAGATGGCATTCCGCGCATGCTGGTCGAGATCGGCGCGCGCTACAAGGACGTGCCTGAAGATCAATTGCCAGTGCCGCCGCCTGAAGATGACCTTGCCTGAGCCGCCATCAGGGGCGTAGTCAACTCGCTTGTATGCGCGGTCAGGCTTGGCTTCTGGCAGCGTTCGTCGCGATCTGGCTCAGCGCGTGCAGCGCTGCGATAGAGCCAATTG
>JAGHYP010000166.1 GCA_017743585.1 Chloroflexota bacterium | reverse complement strand
GCGTTGGTCAGGCGCTGTGTTTGCGCTGACGGCGTTGTGCGGGATCGAAGCGCTGGCGCTGGTGGGGCTGATGGCGCTCTACGCGGCGCAGCAAGGAAAGGCGTTGCGCTTCGGGCTGACCTTCGCTGCGCTGTTCGGCGCGTCATTCTTGGTGCTATGGCTGCATTATTCAGGCGCGCCGTTCTGGGGAGGTCTGCTGGTCTTTCAGCGCAGCGCGCCGCCGGCCGAAGATTCGCTCTCAGCGCCGGTCTTGGCGCTCTTGCTCGCGGCGTCGCTGCCGATTTGGTGGATGGCGCGCCGAGAGTCGCTCGTCGCTCTGCTCGGCGCGTGGATCGCACTGTATGGCGGAATCTGGGGCGGCATTTTCCGCCTTGAAGGCGGCTATACCTACGCGCCGATCGTGCCTGCGGCGGCGCTTCTGGCATCGCGGCTATGCCAGCGGGCGCCGATCATGAGCGCCCTCGGCGTTGGAGCGGCAGGCATCGCGTGCGTCGCCGTCTTGAGCGGCGCGCTTGCGCGACATGCGGCGCCAGCGCCGTTTCCAACGCCGCCCGAAGCGGATAGCATCGCTCTGCCGAGCAAAGAGTCGCTCTTTCGGCAAGCGTGGCGGCTCGATCAACAGTTGATCGCCCTAGATGGCACGCTGCAACCTGAGCTGCGTCGTTTGATTGAGCGCGGCGACCTGCACTCAGCGCTGGTGCGCTACGCGCCTGACATGCTCAATCTCGCCTTCCCAGACGACGACTGGCGTTACACGGATGCTTTCACAGCGCTCGGCTACGTGCCTTATCAATCTGATCGGACGTTTCGGCGCACGGCGGACGTCGCGCCGTTCAGCGGACGCTTCTACGCGCCTGATCAGGCGCTCAGCGCCGATCTGCATCTGGACGCGATTGCGTTTGCTGTGCCGCGCGATGTCGATCAGCCTGTGGCGCGCTTCCGCGTCCGCTGGCGCGTTGCGCAACCTGCCGTTCGCCCGATCACGGTCGAGATCGCGCTCGGCGTGGCACGCCAGCGCACGGAATTCCCTGCCGCAGTCTTCAGCGCAGGCGCGTTCGATACCTATCACGCAATGCCGGTGTCCGCTGAGATGCTCAAAGGCAGTGCACCATTGCGCGTGCGCGTCATCGTGAACAACGGCACGCTCGGCGAATTGCTGCTGCAAAGCGTTGACCTGAGCAGCGCCCTCGATTGCCAAGCGCTCGAGTCGAGCTGCCGTTGTTCATCGCACATCGTCTGCTCCTTGCCATAGTCAATCGGCGAAGCGCCAATTGCGCAACAGGGCGTCTAACAAGGCGGCGCGGGCGGGGATGCTGCTGATCACGACTTGCTCATGGGCGGCGTGCGCACCCTCGCCAAGCGGGCCTAGTCCATCTAGCGTGGGAATGCCAAGCGCAGCCGTGATGTTGCCGTCGCTGCCGCCGCCGCTGCCTTCTTCGGGCAGTTCCAAGCCAAGCTCAGCGGCGAGCGCCTTGAGCTGCTCGTAGCAGCTGATCATGGTGGCGTCGCGTTCCATAGGCGGGCGCTGGCTGCGCTGCGTCACTTCGATCTGCGCGCCGTCGAGGACGGGCGTCAGGTTCATCAGCGCGTGATGAACGCGCTGCGCCTCTTCGTAAGTCTTGAAGCGCACGTCTACTTGCGCTGTAGCGCGCTCTGGGATCACGTTGGAAGCGCTGCCGCCTTGCACAACGGTCACTGAGACGGACGTGCCGAGGTCGAGTCGGCTCAGCGCGGTGATGCGCAAGGTCTGGTGCGCCAGCTCAACAATGGCGTTGATGCCTTTCTCGGGCGCGTTGCCCGCATGCGAGGCTCTGCCTTGCACGCTGATCTGATAATTGGCGATGCCCTTGCGCCATGTCTTGACGCCACCATTGGTCGCTGCAAATTCCATGACTAGGCACAAGCCCGCTTGACGCGCCACTTCTTCAATGATCTGCCAGCTGTGCAGGCTGCCGGTCTCCTCATCAGTGGTGAAGAGCGCCCAGATCGGGCGATTCGGGAATTCGCCGCGCGCCTGCAAGCTCTCAATGACTGAGAGGACAATGCCGATGCTCGCCTTCATATCCCACGTGCCGGGCCCGATCAAGCGATCGCCCTCGACGCGCACAGGGCGCGCGGCCAACGTGCCAAGCTGCCAGACTGTATCCAAGTGCATCAAAAGGAGAATTGGTTTGCCCGGCGCTTGCGCGTTCCACTTGGCGAGGAAGATATCGCCAACCGCCTCGCGCGGGAAGCACGTGATCTGCGCGCCGAGCTGCAACAACCGCTGGCGGATGAACGCGCCGAGCGCATCTACCGCTGCTTTCTCGCCTGTTGGCGTCTCGTAGCGCGCCAAAGTGCTAATCAAGGCGACCATCTGATCGAGGCGCGCTTGGTAAAAGCTGATGAGGCTGTGTTGCGTCTGTGCGCTCACCGTTGAATGCTCCGATCCAAGCTGCTTCTGGTATCGTTCGCGGCGAAATCATAGCGCAATTCGCCGATCTATTCTACAATTGCCCTAAGAGCAGGCGGAAACGTTCAGCGCACATCCCGGCCGCCATTGCGCAACGCCCCAAGAAATGCAGAGGAAGAGGACTCATGAAGCCACGCGCTCATCTTTTGCTCATATGGCTCAGCGGCGCGCTGATCGTGATTGTAGCTGCCGCCGCGCTGCTGCCCAGCTTCGCGCAAGGCGGCAGACCGTCCCAGATGCCGATCATCCGCGCCAATTATGAAGGCCTGCTTTTTGAAGGCATAGCAGGCTCGGCGTGTTTTCCAAGGCCTGATGACGCGCCGCTATGCACCTTTGTGGACGATCCGCAGCCGACAGACGTCATCAGCGCGCGCGAAGACAAAGTCATCACGTTCGTGATCAGCCCTGCGCAGCCCGCGCCGCAAGCCTTCAGCGTCGCCTTCATTGACGCTGCGCTGCCCAACGCCGAGCCGCCGACCCGCGACCTACTGGCGACCGATGGTCAGCTCACGCTTGAGAATCTCGGCCCGAATCGGCAGCGCGTGTTGGTCACTGCCGTCTATCCAAGTGAGAGCGGTCAGGGCGAGTTCTTCGTCAGCTACGCCTTCGCCTTACGAGTGCTGCCGCGTCCGACCGACACGCCGACTTTCACCAGCACGCCGACTGCGACCAACACGCCAACTGCCACGCCAACCGCGACCAACACACCGACCCCTTCGGCGACCAACACGCCAACTGCTACGCCGACTGCGACCAATACGCCGACGCCTTCGGCGACCAGCACACCGACTGCCACGCCGCTGCGGCGGACCTTGCCTATCCTTGTGGCGACTGCCACCAGCACGCTGATCATCACCCCGTTGCCGACCAAGACGCCAATCCTGCCTACGCCGCCTTCTGTCGTTGAGCCGCCGCTTTTGCCCAGCCCGACGCCGATGCTCGGCGTGCCTACGCTCATCGCGCTGCTACCGCTTTTGCCCAGCCCGACGCCGACGCTCAGCGTGCCTACGTATGTCGCGCTGCCGCTGCTGCCCAGCCCGACGCCGACGCCGTTCACCTTGCGCATCCCGACTCGCAGCGCACTCTTGCCAGCTGCCACATTGGCGCCGCTGAGCCAGATCGGCTATCCGGACGTGCAGATTGTGATCGGCGACGTGGCGTTTGCGCCGATTGGGCTGGTCGGCTGCCTGAACTTGCCAAGCGGCCAGAAATGTCTCAGCACGCCGCTCGAAGCGCCGATCGCGCACGTGATCGGCGCGGCGGGCAGCATCGCGCAGCTACAATTCGGCGGCGTGCGGCCTGAGGCAGTAGCCGTCAATCTGTTCGAATCGGACGGCGTCACCCTGATCAGCTCGCAAATCTTGTCACCCAGCCCGATTCCTGTGTACATTCTGCCTGCCGAGGCAGGCACGTATATCTTGAGCGTCGAAGTGATCTGGTCAAAAGGCTTTGCAACCTATTTCTTCCGTCTAATTGTGAGTGGAGAGCGTTGAGCCATGCCAAAACAGAGTACGAACGTCGTCAGAGAAGAGAAGAAGCGACCGCGCAACCCGTTGGCGCCTGTTTTCGGTCTTTTCATCGTTGTGAGCCTCGCTGCAGCGGCTTACTTCGCCGCGCAGCTGATCATCCCTGAGGTGCAGCAGCTGCGCTCAATCTACGTCATCGAGACAGTCAATGCGAGCGGCGCGCGCGAGATATCCATCAAGCCGCAGGGCTTGTTGATTGTCGGCGGTTTCTTGTGGCTGGTCATGCTCAGCGTCGCGTATGCATTGGTGGCGATCATCGCCGGCCCGAGCAGGCGCGATCTGGAAAATAAGCGCAAACTGCCGCCTAAGAAGACCGTCCCGCGCGATTTGAGCGATTGGTAGCTTTTCCTTCAGGAGACCTGCACTGCATGGCTGAGACGCCGAGCGGACCATATCCGATAGAGCGCGCCAAGACAGTTATAGTCGGGCAGTCCGTCCATCGCGTGGACGCCCTCAGCAAGGTGAAGGGCGAGGCGCCTTATCCGGGCGACATAGACATGGACGGCCAGCTGTGGATGAAGATTCGCTACTCGGATCGGACGCACGCGCGCATCCTGAGCGTAGATACGCGCGAAGCTGCTGCGCTAGACGGCGTGGTCGCCATTTTCACAGCGGCGGACGTGCCGCGCAACGAGTATGGCTTGATCATCCGCGATCAGCCTGTCATTTGCGGCGTAGGCGGTCCGAACCCAATCGCGGGCGCGGATATCGTGCGCTGCCGCGCCGATTGCGTGGCGGTCGTCGTGGCGGAGACGGAGGCGATCGCTGCCAAGGCGCGCGATCTGATCAAGGTCACCTATGAAGACCTGCCGATTGTGACCGATCCTGAGGCGGCGATGGCAGAAGGCGCGCCGCAGCTGCACGCCAAGTATCCCAACAACATCCTGTGCCACTACAAAATCCGCAAAGGCGATATGGCGCAAGGCTGGGCGCAAGCCGATGTGGTGGTGGAAGGCGTCTACACCACCAGTTGGCAGGAGCACGCCTACCTACAGCCTGAGGCAGGCTTGGGCTACATTGACGAGCAAGGGCGCGTGACAGTGGTGGTGGCAGGGCAATGGGCGCATGAGGATCAGAAGCAGATTGCGCACGCGCTTGATTTGCCGCTCGAGCAAGTGCGCGTGATCTACCCTGCCATTGGCGGCGCTTTCGGCGGGCGCGAGGATATGTCCGTTCAGATCGTCCTCGCCCTAGCGGCGTGGAAGCTCAAGCGACCGGTCAAGATCATTTGGAGTCGCGAGGAGTCGATCTTAGCGCACCACAAGCGGCATCCGATCAAGATCTACACCAAGTGGGGCGCCACTCGCGAAGGCAAGGTGGTGGCAGTTGAGGCGGAGGTCATCGGCGATGGCGGCGCTTACGCCTACACCACCAGCAAGGTGATGGGCAACGCCAATTTGTTGGTGACAGGGCCTTATTGCATCCCGAACATCCACATAGATACCTACGGCGTGTTCACCAACAACATTCCGAGCGGCGCGTTTCGCGGCTTTGGCGGGCCGCAGGCGCTCTTCGCCGCCGAAGGGCAGATGAACAAGCTGGCAGAAGCGCTCGGCATGGATGCCGTTGAGCTTCGGCTGCGCAACGTGCTGCGCGAAGGCGATTTGCTCTCAGTCGGCACGCCGTTGCCGCAAGGCGTGACTATCGATCGCGTGGTGGCGGAATGCGCGCGGCGCAGCGGCTATTGGGAGCAGACTGCTGAAGGCTGGCGGCGCAAGCCAGTGGCGCAGCCCGCTGAGCCCCACAAGCGGCGTGGGGTCGGCTTCGCCTGCGGCTTCAAGAACGTCGGCTTCAGTTTCGGTTTCCCTGAGCGCGCCTGGGCGACCGTTGAGCTACACGGCGACGCCGAGATTGAGCGCGTGATCGTGCGGCAGGCGAGCGCGGAAGTCGGGCAGGGCGCGCATACCGTGATCGCGCAAATGGCGGCGGAGGCGGTCGGCGTGCCGCTGCACAAAGTGACGCTGATCTCGCACGACACAGCCCACACAGACGACGCGGGCAGCTCGTCAGCGTCGCGGATCACCTTCATGGCGGGCAACGCGGTGCGCGGCGCCGCTGAACTGGCATTGCAAGCATGGCGCAACGAAGAGCGACCCGCCATTGGCACGTTCAAGTACCGCCCGCCTCCCACCACGCCTTATGACCCCGAAACAGGGCGCGCCGAGCCAAACTTCGCCTATGGCTACGTGGCACAAGCCTTCGAGGTCGAGGTTGACCTTGAGACAGGGCAAGTGAGCGTGCTGCGCGCCGTCTCTGCCAGCGATGTCGGGCGCGCCGTCAATCCTGAGCTGGTGCGTGGGCAGGTGGAAGGCGCAGTCGTGCAGGCAGTCGGCTATGCGCTATATGAGCATTTGGTGTGCGAAGATGGCGTGATCAAGAATCCGTACCTTTCAAGCTACTTGATTCCGACCGTGGGCGATATTCCACACAAGGTTGAGACGGTCATCTTAGAGTACGCCGATCCGATTGGGCCCTGGGGGGCGCGCGGCATGGCAGAGATGCCGTTCTTGCC
>JAGHYP010000165.1 GCA_017743585.1 Chloroflexota bacterium | reverse complement strand
GCCTTCGCTTAAAGCGATGGCGCGTCTGCAGCAACTCGCCAGTGGGATTCTGCTCGGCGCCTCGCCGGCAGCCTTGCCTGCCGAGATGATTGACGAGGACGATGAGCGTCAGCTTGAGGGGTTGCTCCCACAAGCGCGGCCGGGATTGCGCGAGCCGTTGCGCTGCAAGGGGGAAGTGCGTCGGCGGCGGCGCGGCAGCTGAGCCGAGCGCGCATAGCTGATCGAAGCCTTGTGCGGCGCGATCTGCCGCGAGCGCTCGCAGGCGCGCTATAATCTGTGAACGAGAAGATGAACACTTATCATAGGCGCGGCTGATGCGAGCGCAAACCTCTCTGAGTTGCGACGTGCTGGTGATCGGCGGCGGCGCGACGGGCGCGGGCGTGCTGTTCGATCTAGCGCAGCGCGGCCTGCGCGCGATCTTGACGGAGCAGAACGACGTGGCGACTGGCACGTCAGGGCGCTATCACGGCTTGCTGCACTCAGGCGGGCGCTACGCCGTGCGCGACCCTGAGTCGGCGCGTGAGTGCATCGAGGAGAATTGGATCGTGCGGCGCATCGCGCCGCACACGATTGAAGATACAGGCGGTTGGTTCGCGGCGTTCCCGCCTGACGATCCGAGCTACATTCCGCTCTGGCTGGCGGGCTGCAAGGCAGTGGGCATTCCAACTGAGCCCCTCAGCATTGCGCAGGCGCTCCGAGAAGAGCCGCACCTGAATCCGGGCGCGTACGCAATCTACCGCGTGCCTGACGCCGCCTGCGATTCGTTCGAGCTGATCCACACGCTGATCGAGGCGGCGGCGGCGCTGGGCGCCATTACCCTGAATTATCACCGAGTGTGCGCAATCGAGAAGGCGGGCGGCAAGGTGATCGGCGCGCTGCTGGAGAATCGGCGAACGGGCGCGTTGGTGCGCGTTCACGCCGATGCGATCGTCAACGCGGCAGGTCCTTGGGCAGGCGAGGTCGCGAAGTTAGCGGGCGCGGATATCCGCATGACGCACGATCGCGGCGTGATGGTCGCCATGAACGTGCGCTGGGTGAACACGATCATCAATCGGCTGGCGCCGCCAGGCGATGGCGATATCTTGGTGCCCGTCGGCACGGTCTGCGTGATCGGGACGACGTCGGTCGTCGTGGAGCGACCTGACGATCTGGATATCCCCGCCGCTGAAGTGACGCAAATGCTGGACGCCGGCGAGATCATGATCCCAGAATTCCGCAAGGCGCGCGCGCTGCGGGCTTGGGCGGGCGTGCGTCCGCTCTACGATCCGCCGCAAAAGCGCGAGGGCGAGGCAGATGGCGGCGAAGATGGGCGCTACATCACGCGCTCGTTCCGCACGCTCAGCCATGCCGACGTGGGCGCGGCAGGGATGCTCTCAATCGTCGGCGGCAAGCTGACCACGTATCGCCGAATGGCTGAGCAGATCTGCGATGAGGTCTGCGCGTATCTGAAGGTGCAAGCGCCTTGCCGCACAGCGGAGACTCCGTTGCCAAAGCCAACGTGGCTCGGCGGCGGCAGAGGCAAGCTGCACGTCCTCTCGCATCGCTTGCATCAGCTGGAGCACGCGCCGAGGCACGACAATTTGATCTGCGAGTGCGAGATCGTCACGCGCGATCAACTGGAGGCTGCGATTCGCGCTTCGGGCGAAGGCGTCAGCCTTGACGATCTGCGTCGCGATCTGCGCTTGGGCATGGGGCCGTGCCAGGCAGGCTTCTGCGGCTATCGCGCCGCGGGCGTGCTGAGCGAGGTGGCGCACTTATCGCCTGAGCGCGCGATCCAGGCGCTGGCGGCGTTCATCGGGGAGCGCTTCCGCGGCAATCGTCCGCTGCTCTGGGGACATCAATTGCGGCAGGCGTTGCTGGATGAGATGATCTATCGGCGTTCGCTCGGCGTGCCGGCGCTTCAGGCTCAAGTGCAAGCGGCTGCCAGCTAGTGAGGGGGCTGGGTTGGACGATCTGCTGATCATCGGCGCCGGCTGGGCGGGCTTGAGCGCCGCTGCTTTTGCCGTACATCTGAAGCCGAGCGCTAAGATTCGCCTGATCGCGCAAGGCATTGGCTCGCCGATTGTGACGCCGGCGTGGCTGAGCTTGCTCGACTCGGCGCAAGGCGATGTGCTCGAGTCCGTGCGCGACCTCGTCACGCGCCATCCTGAGCATCCTTACGCAAAGGCGGGCGTTGACGCGCTGCGCAAGGCAGTGCAGTTGTTCGCTCAGATTGGCGCGGAGATCGGGCTCGGCTATCAGGCGGAGCTGCCATTGCGCAATAAACGCGTCTTCACGGCGCTGGGCAGTCAACAATCGCCCGCTGTGCTGCCGTATGGCTATCAAGGCGCGGCGATCGCAGGCGCGCAGCCGCTCTTCATCGGCTTCGAAGGCTGGCGCGACTACTATCCCGCGCTCTCTGGCGCGCACTTCGCGCTGATCGCGCCGCCAATCGGCGCGCGCCCATGGGACCTGACGCCGACGGACTACGCGCGTCACTTCGATCAGCCGCATTTCCGCGCTGAGGTAGCGCGTTCCGTGAAGGCGCGCTTGAACGGCGCGACGTCGGTCGCTTTTCCCGCTGTACTGGGCTTGGAGGGGCACGCTGAGGTGGTCAAGATGTTGCAAGATCAGCTCGGCGTGCCGGTCTTCGAGCTACCGACGCTGCCGCCAAGCGTGCCAGGCACACGGCTTTACAACAAATTGCGGCGCTATCTGTTGGATCGGCGCGTTCGGCTGCAGATTGGGCACCCTGTGCGGCGCGGCGTGCTGGAAGGCAAGCGCGTTCTGGGGGTCGAGGTGGCGGCGGCGGGCAAACCGCAATTTTTCGGCGCGAAGGCGGTCATCTTGGCGACGGGGAATTTATACGGCGGCGGCTTGTTCAGCGACGATCGCGGGCGCGTCTGGGAAGGCGTCTTCGGCATTCCTGTGCAGCACATTGCAGATCGGCAGCAGTGGTTCGGCGTGCATATGTTAGCGCCTGAAGGACACGCTGTGCATCACTTTGGCGTGCGCGCCAATGCCTACATGCAGCCGCTGGGTGCCGATGGCGCGCCAGTGGCCGAGAATCTGTTCGTAGCAGGGCATATCTTGGCACATCCGATGGATGCGCCGTCGCCATTTGAGACTGCGGAAGGCGTCGCGCTCGCCACGGCGTATCGCGCCGTTGAATTGGCGCTCATGCAGCCTTGAACGAGATAATTTCTCACAGGCGCGTGCCGAGGCGCGAGAGAATTGGGCTATGACAACCGAGCTGCGCGAGCTCCCGTACCTGCAAGAGACGCCCTTCACGGCAGATCACTGCCTGAAGTGCAACATCTGCACGCAGGCGTGCCCTGTTGTGTCAGTGACCGACCTGTTTCCCGGCCCGAAGACCGTTGGGCCGCAAGCGCAGCGCTTCCGCGATCCCGACTTGCCATCGCCTGATCGCTCAGTAGAGTACTGTTCAGGCTGCGGCATTTGCACGCTCGTCTGCCCGCACGGCGTGCGCGTGATGGAGATCAACGCGCAAGCGAAGGCAAAGCTGGCCGAGGCGAGAGGCTTCAGCTTGCGCGACTGGATTCTCGGTCACAACGCTTGGTGGGGCGTGCTCGGCACACTGTTCGCGCCGCTGCTGAACCGATTGTTCCGCTTCAAGCCGTTCCGCTGGCTGGTGGAGAAGACGCTCGGCATCTCAGCGCGAGCGGCCTTCCCAACTTGGGCGGGCTACACTTTCCGCAGCTGGTGGCGCAAGCGCGAGCGGCGGCGCGTTGTGCCAGCTGACAACTCGCGCCCTGTTGTTGTATACTATCACGGCTGCAGCACGAACAGCTACGAGCCGCATATCGGCAAGCTGGCCGTGCAGATTTTGGAGCACAACGGTTTCCGCGTGATCGTGCCGCCGCAAGCTTGTTGCGGCCTGCCGTTGCAATCGAACGGCATGTTCGCAGAGGCGCGCCGATTTGCGCGCAAGAACGTACATGCGCTCGCCGATTACGCGCGGCGCGGCATCCCGATTGTCGGCACGGCGAGCAGCTGCATCATGGCGCTCAAAAGCGATTACGAGCATGTGCTGGGCATGCACGACGCTGATACAAAAGCGTTGGCGAGCGGCGTATACGATTTCTGCGAGTTTTTGTGGCATCTGCATCAGCAGGGCAAGCTCAAGACGGATTTCCGTCCTGTGAGCGCCTTCCCGCTCGAGGTGCGCGCGCTGATCGGCGACTCAATCGTGCCATATCACGCGCCGTGCCAACTGAAAGCGCACGGCATAGGGCGCCCTGCGCTAGATTTGCTCGATCTGATCCCCGAACTGCGCGCTATTGAAATGGACGCCGAGTGTTGCGGCATTGCCGGCACCTACGGCTACAAAGCGGAGAAACGACAGATCGCTGAAGATGTCGGCGCGCCGCTGTTTCGGCGCATCCGCGAGAGCGGCGCACGGCTCGCTATCTGCGATACTGAGACGTGCCGCTGGCACATCGCGCAGATGAGCGGCGCGCGCGTCGTCCATCCGATAGAGCTGTTAGCATATGCTTATGGCATTGCACCTGAGCAGCCTGCTATCATCTAACGCGTGAGAGAAAGGCTATACGAGTATGCAAAAGCCACCTAAGAATTTGCTGCCAGAGCGCAATTCGAACGGCGCCTCAAATCAACGTCAAACGCGCCCACCAATTCCGAACTGGGTCGTGATCGCGCTGCTGGTTGGCTTTGGTGTACTATTCCTAACTCGCATTCCCTCCATTGTCAGCGATCCTGTTGGCGACGCAATCGAGGTGCCGTACTCGACCTTCCGCGCGCAGGTTAATGCAAATAACGTCGCGCGCGTGGAAATGCGCGGCTCGCGGATCATCGGTCGCTTCCGCAGCGAAGTACCGATCAGCGGCACGGATGCTAGCGGCAACATACGGCGCGGCAATGTGCTATTCTTCAGCACTTTCTTGCCCCCGATTGAGGATCGCGAGCTGCTGCCGAAATTGGTCGAGAACGGCGTGACTGTGATCACGACCGATCCCTCGCCCTCGACGCTGTTGATTGTGCTGCTCAACTGGGGTCCGCTGATCCTGATCGGCCTGCTCCTGCTCTGGTCGTTCAACCGCGCGCGCCAGCAACAGAGCGGCATCTTCAGCTTCGGGCAGAGCCGCGCACGACGCTACAACGAGGAGAGGCCACAGGTCACTTTTGCCGATGTGGCAGGCGAAGACGCGGCAAAGGCAGAGCTGGCTGAGATGGTGGACTTCCTGAAAGACCCCGATAAGTACATCCGGCTTGGCGCGCGCATCCCGCGTGGCGTGTTGCTCGTCGGGCCGCCCGGGACGGGCAAGACGTTGCTCGCCAAAGCAGTGGCAGGTGAAGCGAAAGTGCCGTTCTTCTCGCTCTCCGCCTCTGAGTTCGTGGAGATGTTCGTCGGCGTAGGTGCGTCGCGCGTGAATAAGTCGCGCACGTGCGCGAAGGCGGCCGCGCCCTCTATCGTCTTCATTGACGAGATAGACGCAGTCGGACGGCAGCGCGGCGCGGGCTTAGGCGGCGGCAACGACGAGCGCGAGCAGACGCTCAACCAGCTGCTCGTCGAGATGGATGGCTTCGACGCGCGCGAGACCGTGATCGTGATGGCTGCCACGAACCGCCCCGACGTGCTTGATCCTGCGCTGTTGCGCCCCGGCCGCTTTGACCGCCAAGTGACGGTTGACCTGCCCGACCGCGCTGGGCGCGAGGCGATCTTGAAAGTACACACGCGCGATATTCCGCTCTCGCACGACGTGCGCTTGGACGTGCTGGCGGCCATCACGATTGGTTTCAGCGGCGCCGACCTGGCGAATTTGGCGAACGAAGCAGCGCTCTCGGCGGCGCGCCATGGGCGCGAGCGCGTCATCCAGCGCGACTTTGAGCTGGCGCTGGATCGCATCCTCATGGGCAACGAGCGCCCGCCGCTCTCTAGCGAGCAAGAGCGCCGCGCGGTCGCCATTCATGAGGCAGGTCACGCTCTGGTGTCTGTGCTAACGCCTGAGGCCGATCCTGTGATGAAGGTCACCATTGTGCCGCGCGGACGTGCGCTCGGCGTGACGCAGAGCCTGCCGAGCGACGATCGGCGCAATTACACAAGGGAGTACTTGTTCGCGCGCTTGGTAGTGCTGATGGGCGGGCGCAGCGCTGAAGAGGTCGTCCTGAACCAAATCACAAGCGGCGCCGAGAACGATCTGCGCGTGGCGACGCGCCTTGCCCGCGAGATGGTCGCGCAGCTTGGCATGAGCGAAGAGCTCGGGCCAGTTAACTACGGAGACACAGAGCGGCAGCCGTTCTTGGGCTACAGCCTTGCCCAGCCGCGCATCTACAGCGAGGAGACAGCGGCATTGATCGACCGCGAGACCAAGCGCCTAGTGGAGCAAGCGCACGAGCGCGCGCGCCAGCTCTGCCGCGAGCATCGCCACTTGCTAGAGGCGCTCGCCGACGCACTGATGACCCACGAAGTCCTCGATCAAGCGCAGGTGATGGATATTCTCAAGCCTGCCTTGCCTGTCAGCGGCGACTGAGCGGCGCGCAAAAAATAGCAGTCCCTCGCTCGCCGCGAGGGACTGTTTTTCTGACGTCAGGCTTCGATCTTCGTGC
>JAGHYP010000164.1 GCA_017743585.1 Chloroflexota bacterium | reverse complement strand
GCTATCGCCGCGGCGCCAACTGAGACCGTCACGCCGCGCCCGACTAGGACGAACGTCCCGCTCGCGCCGCCGCCTGCCACTGCGACTGCTACTGCAACAGCAACCGCAACTGCCACAGATACATCCACGCCAACTGCTACTGCAACGCCGACCGAGACGCCTTTGCCAACTGCTACAGCCACGCGGCCGCCACGAGCGGCGCTGCAAAGCGGCTCAGTCGAGCGCTGCACAAGCGTGGTCGGCGACTCAGTGGCGCAGGGCGACGCCGTCTTCGGAGTGAGCGGCATCGGCTTCGTCTCGCTGCGCTTCGCGCCGCTCGGCGCCTATCTGGCGGCGCAGTTTCGCAATCGCGGCGATGCAAAGATGCGCGTTTTCAATCGCACAGCGGCAGCGACTGCCATCAGCGCGCCGAATCATCCCAGCTATTTCAACACAAGCGCTTTTGCGCAGCTCTTGGCGGATAATTGCGCTTACACAGTGCTGATGCCGTTCATCAACGACCTGACGGGCGGCGAGGCGAACAGCTACGCCGCTGCGCTCGGCAAATTGGCAAGGCAGCTGGCGTCGCGCAACCCGAGCGGCAAGATTTTGGTGGTCAACTTTTACTTTGGCGCGCCCGCGCCATTCGCGCTGAGCTTCGCGGGCGGCTTCAGCAACGATCGCGTGGCAGCCTTCAACGCTGCGATCGCGGCGGCGTGCCGCAGCGGCAGTTTGGCGTTGCCACAAGTGCGTTGCATAGATATCAGTGGCGCGCTGACAGGCACAGCGCACCTAGTCGGCAACATGACGCGCGCTGAAGTCGAGGCGGCGCTCATCGCCCCGCCTTCCCCCGAGCATGGCGGCATATTGAACGCCTTCTGGAGCAGCAATCCGAGCGGCGTCTTGATCGGCGACGGGGTGCATCTGAGCAGCAGCGGGAAGAGCGCGCTGGCCGCGATCCTCGCGCGCCAAATGCCCTAGTTGACTACCGGGCCAAAGGTCGGAGTTGGCAGGGCGCTCAACAAGCGCAACCTGATACGGTATGTGCCGCTGGCAGCCGCTCGCGGCGCGTAAACTTGCAGGGTGTAGCGCCCATCTTGCGGCACGTAGAGCAACGGCACGTCGCCGCCCGGCACAGCCGTCAGCAGCGTGCCATCAGGCGCGATGATTGCTAAGGTCACATTGAGCGTCGGATCGTCGGTCTTTAGCGCTATTTCAATCGGGGTGCCGCTTTGCAAGGCGACCTGCCATATATCGCGGTCGGAGCGGCGCAAAAGCGCGCCTTGCATGGTTTGACCGGGGACTAGCTCGCCGCGCCACAGGTCGCGCAAGGTCTCGCCGCTGTTCACCCAGAAGCTGTACGCGCCGCTGCCGCGCTCAGCGCGTGCGAAAACGATGTAAGCGCCTGTGGCGGGCGCGCGATAGCCGATCACGGCGGCGAAGGGCGCGCTGCCGATTGCCACGCGCTCGCCGTTCGGCGCGTAGACCTCGAAGCGCGGCACGAGCGCGCTACCTGGCTCAGGGAACATGCCGAAGCTGATCACGTCGTTCGCCGCGGCAAACACGGCGAAGCGATGAACGCTGCGCGCGTCTTTGAGTTCACCTACAATCGGCACGCCGCGCTGTAACGGCTGAAATTCCGCGTCTGGGCGCACGCGCATGAACGCGGTCGGCGTCGGTGTGGCATCTTGCGCGTGGCTGAGCGGTAGCGGCGCCATCAGCGCGAGCAGCGCGAGCGCGCTCAGACAGAGCGATAGAAACAATCGGCTCATTCTAAAGCAGCGCTCAGACTGTAACCAAGCGCAGGCAGCACTTCGGCAAGATGTGTGGCTGACAAGCGCGAGACCTTGCGACCATCTTGCGTGCGCCCGCTGAGCAGCTCGCACTCGGTCAGCCAGCGTGTGGTGCCGTTTTCAGGCAGGTGGAAGCGCACGTCGAGCAGCTGGTAGAAGCTATGCTCATAGGCAGAGAGCACATGTGTGCTTTCTGAGATACCGAGATCGCGCACGCCTTCGAGCAGTGGATAGAGCTTGAAGTCACGCTCGGGCGTCAAATCTTCTATTGCCAGCTCTTCGCGCAACTCGCGGATGAGCATTGCCGCAATTGACTCGTCGCTTGGCTCGCGCTTGCCGCCGATCGGCTGAAATTGACGCGCGAGCGCATCGTACTGCATCAAATAGACATCTTCGCCGTGGCGCTGTGCCCTTGATGATAGCTACAGTCGTTTGGACTAGGCGCAAGGGCTGCGGCTGCAGCGAGCATTCGCTCCGATGCTGCTCCAAGGCGCGCCTCAGCGTCGCGCCGATGCCACTGCACAGCTCTTCAGGCGCGCCATGCCATGCCTCGGCTGTCAGCGCGCCTTCTCCAAGGTAGCGCAACAGACTCTGGACGAAAAAGTGCGCTGTAGGCGTGCTGGAAGTCCGCCTATCTCGGCGCAGAATGCCCAGACCTTCGAAGAGATCGCACAAGGCATTTCGATAGTCGCTCGGCACGTCAGAAGTGTGCGCAGCGCCTTGCGCAATCTGATGGAAGGCGGCGGTCAAGGTTTCAAGGTTCATGGATCGCGTTTTCTTGCTCAGCAACCATCTCAGTTTACCAAAAAAGCGCTCAACGCTTGCGCAGGCGCGGGTCAAGAACGTGCCGTAGGCCGTTGCCGTGCGTGCCGAGTCCTAAAAAGCTCGAGCTGGCTCCGGCCAGCAATGCCCGCGAGCGCGCCAGACTGAATCAAGGGCAAGCCGCGCCAGATTCGCCTCATCGCGTTTGAACTCGGCCACGCCTGCCGCGCCGAGTCGCAACCATGCCGCCAAGCTCAGGGTGAGCAGAAGCGCAATAGCTTCGGCGCTGCGCCGCATTTGTTGTGTTGCTATCGCTCTCTCAGCCTGCCTGTGGCGCAAAAATAAAATTTGCCTTATTATATCTTTGAGGCGGAACGCCTAATCAACGGTAGAGTGGTGACTTTTGGAATACAGTTTACCGCGCTCGAAGGCGTCCCGATGGCAGGGATGAGCGCGGCTGAGTTGGAAGCGCACCGCGACTTGTGAGCGGTCTTCAGTTGTGTAGCAGGGCATGGGTTGTGAACAACGTTCGGTATATCACAGCAGCGCCTCGGCAGCGCTGCGGCAGGCTTGGCTCACCATGAAGCATGCCATGCGAGGGCTTTCTATCCGAGCAATGATATACTGCGGCGGGGAAGCAGATCGGCTCACCTGAGCGCAGGGCGTTTCAGCAGTAAAAACTGTTTTCAGAAAAGCACCATGCTCAGCCGTTGCTAAGCACTTAGCCACGGCTTGATTCGTTTATATTTCATCTTGTTTCATCTTGCGAACGGCAGCGCGCCTGCCGACGAGGGGTGGTGAGGCATGGACGGCAATTCGCTACTTGTGCTGGGCATACTTGATTTCATCGTCGTGAGTGTGGTGATCATCGCGGTGGTGATCATCTTCGGCAACCGAACACGCCGCGCTGTGCAGCGCGAATTAGAGGATTATGTCGCCACGCGCCGCAAGCTGGCTGATGAAGAGGCAATGCGCATTATCTCAGAAGCTGATTCGCGCGCCAAAGAGCTTGAGCTGCGCGCGCGCGATGAAGCGCGACGCCTGCTGAACGAGGCGGAAGAGAGCATCCGCCGCCGCCGCGAGGAGAACGACCGCGAAGCCGAGCGGCTTAATAGACGGCGCGAAGAGCTCGATAAGCGCTTGGCGCGCCTCGAAGCGCGCGAGCGCGAGCTGAACAAACGCCAGAGCGCGCTCGATAAGCGCCGCCAGGAGCTCGACAAGATGTATGAGGAGCGCCGCGCCGAGCTGGAGCGCGTGGCGCAGATGACTCGCGAAGAGGCGCGCCAGCACTTGCTCGACTCGCTAGAGAACGAAGTGCGCGCTGATATGGCGCGCAAGCTGCGCGAGCTGGATGAAGAGCTGAAGACGGAAGCAGATCGCCGTGCGCGCGAAGTGGTGGCGCTCGCCATTCAGCGCATCGCCTCTGAGCAAGTCTGCGATTTGACGGTCAGCGTCGTGCCGCTGCCGTCGGAGGAGATGAAAGGGCGCATCATCGGGCGCAATGGACGCAACATCCGCGCTTTTGAGCAGGCAACTGGCGTGGATGTGGTGGTGGATGATACGCCAGAGGCGGTCACGCTCTCCAGCTTCGATCCTATCCGCCGCGAAGTGGCGCGCCGCGCGCTGGGCAAACTGGTGCTGGACGGGCGCATTCATCCGACGCGCATCGAAAAGCTGGTAGAGGATGCGCGCAAAGAGGTAGAGCGCGTGATACGCGAAGAGGGCGAAGCAGCCGCGATTCAAGCGGGCGTGCCAGGCTTGCATCCTGAGATCATCAAACTGCTAGGGCGCCTGAAGTTCCGCACCAGCTACGGGCAGAATCAGCACGCGCACGCGATCGAGACGGCAAATCTAGCGGGCATAATCGCCGCCGAGCTGGGCGCAGATGTGGCGGTCGCCAAAATGGGCGGCCTGCTGCATGACATCGGCAAGGCAATTGACCACGAGACTGAAGGTTCGCATGCGATCATCGGCGCGGAGTTCTGTAAGCGCTACGGCGTGAACGAGAAGGTGATCAACTGCATCGCCAGCCATCATCACGAAGTTGAGCAGCTGTGCGTCGAGGCGATCATCGTCGAGGCGGCTGACGCGATCAGCGGCGCGCGTCCCGGCGCACGCCGCGAGAGCTTGGAAGCCTACATCAAGCGCGTGCGCACCCTTGAAGAGATCGCCAACTCGTTCAAAGGCGTAGAGCAGAGCTACGCGCTGCAAGCAGGGCGCGAGGTGCGCGTGATCGTGCGCCCTGAAGAAGTGGATGACGTTGGCGCAGCGCGCCTCGCCCGCGAGATCGCCAAGCGGATTGAAGAATCAATGCAGTATCCCGGTCAGATCAAGGTGCAGGTGTTGCGCGAGACGCGCGTCGTAGAGTTCGCCAAGTGAACGCATAGGCTCAATAGATGTAGTTCTGGATGAACTCGACCACGACGACGTTCTCATCGCAGCCGCTGCGCGCTTGCACGGTCACTTTCTCCGAAATGGGCATGCCTGTGATGCCGAGCAGCTGCACAGTGTAATCGCCCACGCGCGGCGTTGTGCCGAGAAATGCCTCGAAGCCGCTCGGTCCGAACTTCGGCTGCTCCCCTGTGTAGTGGAACTCATCGATGTTGCCGTCAGCGCTGGTGATGCGCACGGTCAAGCTGCCTTCCTCGCGCGTGCGCGGCTGCCCTTGCATATTCAGCACCAAGCCCGCCAAGCTCTGCCAGCGGCAACCTTCGCTGCCATCGTGCGCCTGGTAGCGAATGGCGTTCAAGCTGAACGGATAGGGCGAGCGCGTGCTCCGCAAGGCGGGCGACGACTCAAGCGCAGCTGCCGTCGGCGGCAGCGTGACTATGCCGCCGACCACAGGTGTCGGCGTGATGGTTGGCGTAGGCGTCTCAGTGGCCGTAGGGATAGGTGTCTCGGTCATCGTGGCGGTCGGCGGCTCAGTGGGCGGCGGCAAGGTAGGCGGCTCAGGCGTGAACGTGGCGCTCGGCGTCAGCGTTGGCTCAGGCGTCGCTAGGACGAGCAGGGCGAGCGGCGTAGGCGGCGGAAATGGATTGATCGGCGCGTGTGGATGGGCGATCAGCAAGATAGTGAGCGAGACGATGCCTACTGAGAGCAGAATGAAGAAGGCGGTGACCACATCAGCGCAGCCGTAGCCGCTCGACGGCGGCTCATCGGAGTATTGCAGCGCGGCATCTGGCGGCGGCTTTCGGCGCGTGCGGCGCACAACAGGCTCAGCGGGCAGGTCATAAGCCCTGAGCGGCTCATCATCAGGCGCGGTCTCTTCAGGCCAGAAAGGCGGTCTTTCCTCAGCCATAGCCTAGAGTCTCTCTAGCTAGAAGGGTCGAACTTGCATGAAGTCCACTTGGGCGAGATTGCGTTCGCAACGGCCATCAAACTGAACAGTCACAGCGGGCGAGAGTATAACATCTTCGCGGCTGAGCAGCTGGACGCGATAGGCGGCGCGCCTGGGGCGCTCGCCGACTTGGATCAGCCAGCCGTAAGCGGGATCGCTCCCAAGCGCAGCGCGCCGCGCAAAATTTTTGCCCGTCACCTGCACTTGAATGCCGACTCGCGCCGTGAGGCGCTCCTGTTGCAAGCCGATGACGATGCCGCTGATGCCTTGAAAGGCGCAATCTTCTCTGTTTGGGAAGCGCGTGAAAGTTGTCCGCAGCGGCACGAGCGGGAAAGCGGGCGTCGGCGTGAAGCTCGGCGTGGCAGTCAGCGTCTTGGTAGGCGTCGAAGACGGCGTGGATGTATCAGTGGCAGTGGCAGTCGCGCTCGCGGTATGAGTGAGGCTCGGCGTGCGCGTGACGGTCGCTGTGGCGGTCGCAGTGGCAGTGGCTGACGCAGTTTGCGTCGGACTCGGGCTGAAGGTGAGCGTAGGAGTCGCCGTCGGACTCGGCGTGGCGGTCGGCGTAGAGGTGCGCGTCGCAGTCGGCGTGGGAGTTGGGCTGGGCAAGACGAGGGCGCGCAGCGGCGTCACTGTGCGCGGCGCAAGCGCCTCGGGCGGCGATAGCACGCCCATCAGGAGCAGCGCAGTGATGCCGATC